>JAUNRD010000278.1 GCA_030535815.1 Clostridia bacterium | reverse complement strand
GTTTAGATGCCGCCGATAAAATAAATATTGCGTGCAACCTGACCATCCGCGTGCACGATAACCTTGATGAAGAATTTTTCAAAAAATCAGTGTACTATCTTTTCAAAAACAAGCAGGGGTGGCCAAGATATTCATCTGACACAGCCCTTGCCGAAGGATTTATGAAATGCGGATATCCTTTGGAGCTTGCAAGAAAACGTGTTGCGGCAGGTTGCCACTGGATGTGTATACCGGGCATGGAATACACAATGAACGATACGGTTAAAATCAACCTCGCCAAGGTTTTTGAGGTTGCTTATTATGATATGATGGCGTCAAACGTAAAGTCCACAGAAGAGCTCTGGAAGCTTTACAAGATGCACTTGAAGGCCGCGGTTGATGCAACCGGAAACGGAATTATGCATCACTTAAAATATCAGACCAAGAGTCAGCCGGAGCTTATATTAAATCTTTTCCAGCACGGTCTTATTGAAAAAGGAGTAAACATAACAGACGGAGGAGCAAACTATTACAATATGTGCGTTGACGGAAGCGGAATAGCCGTTGTTGCAGATAGCTTCGCTGCCTGTCAGCAGAGAGTGGAGCTCGAAGGAAAAATTACTTTCGACGAGCTTACAAAACACTTGGAAGAGAACTTTTCAGGTAAAGACGGAGAATATATCCGCGTAATGCTTCAAAACAGCCAGCGCTACTGCGGAGGCGATACGTTGGGCGATGACTGGGCTAAGAAGATAAGCGAGCTTTATACGGAGCTTGTAAGAGACCTTAACAATCAGCATCCCGGTATTAATTTCATTCCCGGATTTTTCTCCTGGTCAAATACAATAGGCCTTGGAAAAACTGTTTCAGCCACACCTAACGGAAGAAAGGCTTATGATGCGATAAACCACGGCGCAAATCCCAACGGCGGTTTCAGAAAAGACGGTGCGGTTTCCGCAATGTGCAATTCTATCGGAGCTATTCAGCCGGGCTACGGCAACTGCGCTCCGGTTCAGCTTGAATTTGACCCGGGAATTGTCAATGACGAAGAAGGCATAGACAAAATGGCAGCAATGATTAAAACTATTATGAATACGGGAAATACTTTGCTTAATATTAACATCATTGATGCCAAAAAGATACTTGAAGCACATAAGAATCCGTTCAAGTATCCCGATTTGGTTGTCAGAGTGACGGGCTTTACTGCATTTTTCGCAATGCTGTCACCTGAATTCAGGCAGCTTGTAGTGGACAGAGTTACATCCGTTAATCCGGATGCGTGTATATAAGGAGGAATAAAAATGAACGTAGTAATGGAAAAAATTGACACATCTGTTAAAGGAAACAGAAGTATTGAGCTTTGTAATGGAGAAATCCCCGGCGCGCATACCGTGCATCATACAATTGAGAAGGGCTCATCTCTTACAATGGATGCAAACGTGGGATATTATCACATCATAATTTTAATAGAAGGCACAGCGGTTTTTGAAACCGACGGAAAGAACTTTACATTTGACGGCAGAACCACATTTGTTCCTGCTCCCGATAAGGAGCTTATCATAAAAGCTGAAACAGATGTACAGATTCTTGAAATCCAGTGGGATGAGGCGCCCGGTGACGAAGAAGACTTAAAGGAATATAACACTAAATTCCCTGTTGTAGTTCCTTATCAGGAGTCCATTCAGTATATTGACCCCAACAAGAGCGAAAAGACCATAAGCAGAATGATGATTCCTCATCAGGTACTCCCGAGATTTACCATAGGCTCCGTTGAATCCTACGGATATGACCTTGTTAGACCTCACGCGCATCCTATGCTTGACCAGTTCTTCTTCAGCTTCCCCGAAAACGATATGGATGTTATTATTGATGATGAAAAAATCAATATGAAGGGCAATATCATAATGCATATTCCTTTAGGCTCGAATCACGGAGTGGAGGTTACGGGAGACAGACATATGCATTATATGTGGATTGACTTTATGCCCGATAAAGAAGCGGGATTAAAGCGCCTTAATTTCAGCCACAGACCTACAGGCACTGTCCGTGACTTTGCAAATGAGGATAAACACAGATGATTGACTTAAGTAAGCCCATAAAGCTTGACAGGGCAGGGGCGTGGCGCACATATTCCGGCGGGAAGCTGATTGATGCCATCCACGGAATCGAAAACAGCACCGATACAAACTTTCCGGAAGAGTGGATGATTTCTACCGTAAGAGCGAGAAATGCCGGCAGAGAGGATATTGTCGAGGGATTAAGCATAGTGTCAGGAACGGATATTTCCCTTGCCGATTTAATCAAAGAAAATCCCGAAAAGCTTCTCGGAAAAAAGCATATTGAAAAATTCGGCTGCAATTTAGGTGTTCTTGTAAAAGTTCTCGATGCGGCAGAAAGACTGACAATCCAGGTACATCCTACAAGAGCGAAAGCAAAAGAGCTTTTCGATTCCGATTACGGTAAAACCGAATGCTGGCATATCATAGGCGGAAGAGAAATAGACGGAGAAAAGCCATCAATATATTTCGGATTTAAAGAAGGCATAACAAAAGAATACTGGAAAGAAGTTTTTAACAAGCAGGATATTTCTGCAATGCTTTCCTGCCTTCATAAATTTGAAGTTGAAAAAGGGGACACCTACCTAATAGAAGGCGGAATACCTCACGCCATCGGTGCCGGATGCTTACTTATTGAAGTGCAGGAGCCTACGGATTACACTATAAGAACGGAAAGAGTTACTCCTAAAGGGCTTAAGGTTGCAGATTTTATGTGCCATCAGGGACTTGGATTTGAGAAAATGTTTGATTGCTTCAGCTATGATGGCTTAAGCGAAGAAGAAACCCAAAAAAGATGGAAAATCAAATGTGAAAACGGCGACATTATAAGCTATAACAACACAGAAATGTTTGCCCTTAAAGAGCTTATTTTAGATGGGGAAGAGGTTTTATCTTCCGAAGGCGTTTTCAGCGGAATTTACGTTCTTGAAGGAAAAGGATTTGTGGGCGATGAACCGGTATGCGGAGGAAGTCAGTTCTTTATCGGCGCATCATGCGAAGACTTTACAATTAAAGGTAAAATGAAACTTATAAGATTTTACGGACCAAAGGAGGATTAATATGAAATATGGCTTTTGCAAAGAGTTTTCAACACCGCTTAAAACCGAGGTTGACTACGAACTTATAAAAACCATTAAAGAGGCAGGCTTTGACTATGTTGAAATGCGTGCAATGCTGGTTTCTTCTTTAAGCGATGAAGAATTCGATAAGCTCCA
>JAUNRD010000018.1:1143-14582 GCA_030535815.1 Clostridia bacterium | reverse complement strand
CAAAAGGAGTGTTGGTATATGAAAAAAATTTATGAAGGCAAAACAAAGGACGTATATTCTCTTGACAACGGCAATGTAATGCTTAAGTTCAAGGACGATTGCACAGGCAAAGACGGCGTTTTCGATCCCGGTGAAAACTCCGTAGGTCTTACAATCGAGGGTATCGGAAAGGCAAATCTTGAAACATCCATAAGATATTTTGAGCTTCTCAAAAAAGCAGGCATCAAAACTCACTATGTTTCTGCAAATATCGAGGATGCAACAATGGAGGTTCTTCCCGGCAAGGTTTTCGGTCACGGACTTGAAGTTATCTGCCGCCTTGTTGCAACAGGAAGCTTTATCAGAAGATACGGCGAATATATCGAAGACGGAACACCCATTCCCGGAGGATATGTTGAATGTACATTTAAAAACGATGAAAAGGGCGATCCGTTAGTAACTGCAGAAGGCTTGGCTGCTCTTGGCGTAATGAGCCTTGAGATGTTCCAGAGCATGAAGGAGCAGACATTGAAGATTACAAAAATCGTTGCAGACGATTTAAAGACCATGGGACTTGACCTTTGGGATATCAAGTTTGAATTCGGATACAACAACGGCGAGGTTATATTAATCGACGAAATCGCTTCCGGTAATATGAGAGTTTACAAGGACGGTAAGATTGTTGATCCCGTTGAGCTTACAAAGATTATTCTTTCCAAGTAATTATTAAAAGTTAAAACCGCTTGCCAGGGTTTTATGGCAGGCGGTTTTTTGTTTGTATGATTAAATTTTGCCTAAGTGCACAGACTACCTTAAAGGAGTGATATCTTTGTGTACGGCAATTTCTGTTACGGTTAAGGATAATTATTTTGGAAGAAATCTTGATTTTGAACATTCTTTCGGAGAGAAGGTTATAATTACCTCAAGAAATTTCAATTTTTCTTTCCGGAACGGCAAAAAGATAGAAAAACATTATGCGATAATCGGTATGGGAATTGAAAGAAAAGGCTTTCCGCTGTACTTTGATGCAACAAACGAAGCGGGCCTCAGTGCGGCAGGGCTGAATTTTCCGTATAGCGCAAAGTATACGGAGGAAAAGGCGGATGCTTGTAATGTTGCATCCTTTGAGCTTATTCCATGGATATTGACGCAGTGCATCTCGGTAAAGGATGCCGTCAGATTGCTTGATAATATGAGCATAACAAATGAAGCCTTTGACGAAATGCTGAAACCGTCGCCTCTGCATTGGATAATAGCAGATAAATTTGAAGCGGTGGCTGTGGAACAGACAAAGGACGGAATAAGAGTTTTTAAATCGCCTGTCGGGGTTCTGACAAATAACCCGCCGTTTGATATGCAGATGTTCAATCTCACAAATTATATGTCGGCAACGGCAGAAGAGGCAAAGAATATGTTTTCGGACAAGGTTGATTTAAGGCCTTATTCAAAGGGGATGGGAGGACTTTCCCTTCCCGGCGATTTATCCTCGGCATCAAGGTTTGTAAAGACGAGCTTTTTGAAACTAAACTCGGTTTTCGGAAATACCGAGTCGGAAATAGTCAACCAGTTTTTCCACATTCTTTATTCGGTATATCAGATAAGGGGTGCGGTAAAGGCAGGAGAAAAATATGAAATTACCCATTATACATCCTGCTGCAATACCGATAAGGGGATATATTATTACACCACTTATGGAAACTCCGGAATAAATGCCGTGTCACTTTCTGAAGAGAATTTAGAAGATGACAAGCTTAAATGCTATGACCTTATCAGGGAACAGAAAATTTTGTTTCAAAATAGGCAAAAGCTTTAATGAAAATTTATTTTCTGTTTATTCTTTTTATCTGTAAAATGCTATGCTTTCAAAGTCGCCCAAACGGAAGGTAATTTCGGTTTTGCCGTCGGGAAGGGCCTTTTCTGATAAAATTTCACCGCCGAGAGAATTTTTTACCTTAAAGGGAAGTGTTGCTTTATCCGTAATCTCACCAAAGGCGGTGTTTGACAGGGTTACAACGGAAGGGAAATGCATTTCCCTGTCACAAAGTATGGCGCTTATCAAGGGAGAGTTTGTTTCTTCATCAGCTTTTTCAAGGGTGATAAGAGAGGAAAGACCGGCATGAGCAAAAATATCCTTAAGTGTTTTTCTTATATCCTTATCAAGCTCTGTTGCGTAAGTGTAAAAAATCTGTGATGCAATGTAAAAGGCCGTTCCCTTTCCGTAGGTTTTCTTCGTGACTATCGGCATATCGTGCCAGGTTTTTAAAACTTTTGCATCTTTTACATCCAGCTCCTCAATCACGGTCTTTAACCTTATGCCAAGGTCGTTTTCCGAAAGCTGGGAAGGATGTTCGATAAATAATATATCTTCCTTTTCAATGCCGAACATCGTCTCGAAATCGGCAGGCATATTGGTATAGCAAAGACCTCCCACCTTTTTATCGGCAAGGAGATAGTCGGCGATAACCGTTCCGCCGTTTTTTGTAAATTCCGCTATTTTTTCAGCCACAGCTTCGGAAAGCACATAGGAACAGGGGAGGATTAACACCTTATAACGTGAAAGTGAGCCTTTTAATATTTCCTTTGCACATATAAAATCCGAAGGGATGTGCAGATCTGAAAGTGCAAAATTTGCGCCAACCACGGCATTTAAGTGATAGGACTTCATATTGTCGGGACCCATTATGTGATTTACGGACTGGTCCTGATAAATGCATACCTCGGAATAATGCTCCGCCTTTTCGTAGGTTTCGGGAAAAAGCGATTCAAGTTTTTTTGAAAACCCGGCAAGCTTTAAGGTTTTCTTTCTCACTGTTCCGTCGGGGCGGGTTAAGCCGAAATCGTTACCTTCCAGGTCGCTCTGCCTCGGACGCCAGCACCAGTACATAAGTCCCTTGGTGCCGTAGCCTGCCCTCTGAAGAAGGGTGGTGGTAAGCTCATTAAGCGAAGGCGACTTGGGGTCGATATAGCGAAGGGAGCCCCCCTGCGCTTCGATTACAAAGGTGGATTTGGAAAGGGATTTTGCAAGGCTTTCGGACATCGCCATATAAAGTGCGGTTTGCCTGGATGGTCTGATAAAGCAGCTTATGCCGATTATGTCGCAACACTCTGCCAGTTTCCAGGAGTCAATACTGTTTTGAATTCCCGTAAGCATTTCGCAGATGGTGGGCTGATTTGCTCCGTTTTCTTTAAATATTCTGTCCGCATCTTTAATGTGAGAGGCCAGATTTTCTTCCATAAAGCTTCTGAAATCCTCCCAGGAGGTATAGCCTCCCCGCTGACGGCTTGTGCCGGTGGGGGGATAAACCGCGTCAAAGGAAGCAAAATCCGAAGGCCCTTCCGATGCCCAGAATTTGTTAAGATCGTCAATGGATTTGTATTTTTCTTTTAACCACTTACGGAAACGGGCGATTGTGTGGGGACAGTAACAGATGAAGGAATCATAATTTCCCGGGCGGAATAATACAGGCTCACCCCAGAGGACAAAGCCCGCCACGCGGGAATCTCCCGCAAAATGGCGGGCAACTTCCCTTAAATATCGGTGGGCGTATTCTAAATATGCGGGATCGTCAATACAGCACACGGTGAACTGCATATGCATATCGTAGCTTCCGTTGTTGTCGGTAAAGCCCTGACTTTTACCTCTGTTTTCCTCCATCAGCCAGCGGGGGGAGTAAAATCCCACGTTGTTTTGCGTTGCCACGTTTACAAGGGGAATTATGCCGTACTTTGTGCAAAGCTCGATGAAATAATCAATTTTTGTAAAGTCAAACTTTCCCTTTTCGTATTCAATGTCATGCCACTCGGCAAAGCCGTGGGCACAGGTAAAGCCTGCATCTGCCATATTTTTTATGTCATTTTCCCATTCTTCCATAGGGGGAGATACGGTACGGCAAAAGGGGGCATACATGGCACCCGTTAAAAAGGCACCGTCTTTAATTCTTACAGTCATACAATCACTCCTTATCGTATGCGTTTATGGCACGCCTTACATTCCATCCGTTTTCGGAAAGAAGTTGCCCGGATTTTTCAAAATCAAGCCCGAGTATTTCTGAGACCATTGTAACGGCACGCTTTTTTAGCTTGGTATTTGATGTCACCATATTTACCATATAGTTTTTGTAGGTATAGCCGCTTTTAATGAAAAATGCGGTGGAAAACATATTGAGTATCAGCTTCTGACTTGTACCTGCCTTCATTCGGGTGGAGCCCTTGATAACCTCGGCTCCCGTCAGCGATTCTATGGTGAGGTCTGCTATCTTGGCCATTTTAGTGCCTTCGTTGTTTACTATTGCACCGACAAAGCAGCCCGCCTTTTTTGCTTCAGCCATAAATGTGGCTACAAAGGGAGCATTGCCCGATGCGGAAATTCCGATAACAACATCGCCCTTTTTGATGTTTTTTGAAATAAAGGCATCCTTTGCGGCTTTTTCGCTGTCTTCACAGCCCTCGGAAGCATTTACAATGGCGCCTATGCCGCCTGCAATTACGGCGGAAATCATTTCGGGATCAGCACCGTAGGTGGGAGGGCATTCTGCCGCATCGGCAACGGCTAACCTTCCGCTGGTACCCGCACCGCAGTAAACAATTTTACCTCCGTTTTTGACCGCCTTTACCGCTTCGTCAACCAGAAGGGAAATTTTCGGAATAAGGTTTCTCACAATTCCGGGGACAAGGGCATCCTCATCATTTATCATATAAAGAACGTCCTCGGTGGAGCTATCCGATATCAGGGTTGTTTTTTCGTTTACCGATTCTGTGTTCATTTTACGTCCCCCTCTATTACGCTGTTGAAATAGGTGGTAATTGCCATGGGGTTTGTGATGGCTTTTCCGATTACCATGGCGTGGATGCCCATATCAAAGGCCTTTTTTACATCCTCAATTCTCCAGAAGCGGCCCTCTGCCACAAGCTTTGCGGAAAGGCGTGCATCAAGTATTTCACGGAGAAGTGAAAAATCGGGAACGTATTTGTCACAAGGAGCATATAAAGCCCCCGGAACATAGCCCGAAAGGGTGGTGGAAACCGCGTCAGCCCCTGCCTCGGATGCCATTTTTGCTTCCTCAAGGGTGGAAATATCCGCCATAACCTGAATGCCGAACCTTTCGTGAATCTTTCTTATAAGCTCGTAGGGATCGCCCTTTATGCTGCTTTTTTGCACTGTTGCATCAAGGGCAATAATTGTTGCCCCAGCATCGATTATTCTGGCAACACCGTCAATGTCGGGGGTTATTATGGTGTGGCCCGTTTCATCCTTCCTTTTATCGATTCCGATAATCGGGACGGAAACTCTTTTTCTTATGGCGGAAATATCCTCATAACCATTGGCTCTTATGGCTTTTGCACCGCCTATTACCGCCGCTTCTGCCATAACGGCAAGATATTCCGGGTTTCGTAAGGGATTACCCTCCAAAGCCTGACTTGATACAATCAATCCTTTTGGAAACATAGTTATTCTCCTTTTATCTCATTTAATAAAAATTCTTTGGTTCCTTCAAAAACTCCCGAAGGGTTATAGTAAAAGCTTGCATCGGGAAAGAAAGCTTTTACCTTTTTTTCAAAGGAGTCCTTAAAATAGGGAAGGGCGTTTATAAGACCGCCGCATCCCGCTACGGAAATTTTTTCAAGGCAAAGCTTTCTTGCACTCAAAATGGCAAGATCGGCCATTTTTTCGCCCGCCTCACACATAATTTTAAGTGCGGCAGCATCGCCCTTTTCGCACATTTTAAAAACAATTTTTGAATATGCTGCAATTTCAGAGCGTGTTGCATAGCTTATATCACTTCTTACGCTGTCACGGATGTCCCTTATTTTCCCTATGTCGGCACATTTTTCAATGGGTGCTGAAAGGTGAGCTATTTCCTTTGCAAGAAGGGAAAGCTCTTTTGTGTCATCCAGCGAATAAAGAGTGTGTCGTATGGCGGATAAGCCGATGTCATATCCGCTTCCGCCGTCACCTATGTTCATTCCCCAGCCGCCTGTTACGATTTTCTCATTTCCGTTTTTGCCGATGGCAATGCTTCCCGTACCAAGTAAAAGCACTATGTCACAGCCGTGCTTTTCAGCAAGGGAAAGTGCCGCAGTACCGTCGCTTTCGCGGAAAATATAGATTTTAACATCGGGAAAAACGGCTTTCAGTGTAAGAGAAAAGCTTTCTGTGTTCTTTCCGCCCAGGTTTACCGCAATATGCGAAAGTGCAAAATCTTTTTTTATTTCACAAAGAATGTTATAAAGCTCTTCTATTATTTCGCCCGAATCAGAAGGAATACCGAAGCCCGCAGAGCGAATGGTTTTTAATGGTATTTCCGAAGGATAAGAAAATATGGCAAGCTCTGTTTTGCTTCCGCCCGAATCTATTATGAGGTAATGCATAGTGCGCCTCCTTTTAAAAGATATATATAAATTTTACTATGTGCAAGAGTTTGTGTCAATAAAATGTAACTTTGTTACAAAATATCTTGAAAAAAACTTACAGTTATAATATACTTAAAATGGAGGCGATTAATATGGCTGAAAACATTTTTGATATGCTGAAAGAACAGATGCTTTTTTTTAGCGAAGGCGAAAAGAAGCTGTCTCTTTTTATTATGTCGCATCCTGAGGATGTGGCGTTTATGAGTGTTTATGCACTTTCGGAAAGGACCGGCGTGAGCGTGGCGACGATTGTAAGATTCTGTCAGAAGACGGGCTATGGCGGCTATAAGGATTTTAAGATACATCTTGCAAAATCCGGCATCGCAAAAGATAGTGCTACAAGGGACGGAGAAAACGTAATAGAAGAAGACATTGACGCAATGAAGCTTACCTTAAAGGGGATTGATTCTTCCGCCCTTGCTAAGGGAGCCGGGCTTATCTCCGATGCAGGAAAAATCCTGGTATTCGGAACGGGAACAAGCCACATTGCGGGAAGCGATGCGGCAATAAAGCTTCGCCGTACCGGAAAGTGCGTGTTTGACGAAAGCGATTTATATAAGGCGGCACTGCATCTTGCCTTTTTCGGAGAGGGGGATGTTCTTCTGGCATTTTCCCATTCTGGCGAAAACAAGGCAACAGTTAAAATCTGTGAGGCGGCAAAAAGAAGGGGAATAAAGGTAATTGCAATAACCTCTTTTCCGAAAAGCCGGATAACCAAAAGTGCAAACGTTCTGCTTTATACTAAAACCAACGAAAGCCCCATGCATAAAATGTCAATAACCTCAAGAATAAGTCAGGCGGCATTAACCGATGCCCTTTTTATGGAGTATTTTGCCTTAAGAAGGGATATTTTTAAGGCAAACATTGAAAAGGTTTCTGCTCTGGTTAAGGAGCTTGATATATTGTAATTAAAACATTTGCACAAATAATGTTTAAATAATGCCCTGTTTTTAAGCCCCTTTTCTATTGACAAAAAAATGACATAAGCGTATAATGACATTAAAATAAATGGTTTGTTTTGGGGCGAGGTGAAATTCCTCACCGGCGGTAAAGAGTCATAAGAAAAAGGTGCAACCTTTTGATGTTGACTACGAGTCCGAGAGCCTGCGGCACGTAAGTGCTAAGGGTTGATTGGGGTTGGATTCCCTGACCGACGGTTTGCGAAGAAGAAAGCAGACTTCTTTGCCACAGTCCGGATGAAGAAACGGTAGTTTAAGTTAAAACTATGCCCCTTTTTGCATTTTGCAAAAAGGGGCTTTTCTCATACAGACCGGAAAAGAGGATATTATGAAAAAGACAAGAATGTTAACAATCACAGCTATGCTTTCTGCCGTTGCCTTTGCACTTCAGGTTTTGGGAAGCATTATGGGACTTAAGGTGGGCGGCTTTCTGGAAATTGAATTTTCGGACCTTCCCGCGATAATAGGAAGCCTGGCGGTTGGTCCCGTCTGCGGAGTTTTTATAGAGCTTATAAAAAATCTGCTCCATTGCCTTATCAGCTCCACGGGATATGTCGGCGAGCTTTCCAACTTTGTACTTAACGGCGTTTTTGTGTTTGTTTTGGGGCTGGCATACAGAGTAAACAGAACAAAAAGCAGTGCTGTTATGGGATTTGTGGCGGCAACAGCAACATACACGCTTTTGGGTGTGTACAGTAATTATTATGTAATGGTTCCTTTTTATTCTGAACTGTTTAAGCTTAATTTGACAAAAGATGCCATTTTTACTATGGTGCTTACGGTAATTACCCCCTTTAATATAGCAAAAGGTACGGTTCTTGCTTTAATAACCATTCTTATTTATAAAAAGCTTTCTCCCGTCATAAAGGGAATTGCAAGATAAGGAAAGGAATAGATGTATGAAAAAATTATTGGTTATCATTTCTGTTATTACAGTACTTTTTATCCTCCCTGTATCGGCGGCAAATGTGGGGGACAAAATTTCGGAAGCGGTATACACGGACATAGTTGCCTATGTAAATAACTACCCTATGCCCGCATATGTAGTTGATGGCTATGCCGTAATCGTGGCGGAGGATTTAAGGGACTATTGCTGTGACGTTGTGTACGATGAAGTGACCAGAAGCCTTTATATAACAAAGGCAGGGGAAGATGCGACCTTTTCCAATAAACTTGTTTATAAGCCCAACAGAGAAACAGGGGAATATTATACCGACGTGCTCTACACAGACATAAAAACCTATGTAAACGGAAACGAAGTAAAATCCTTTAACGTAAACGGAAAAACAATGATAGTAATAGACGAGTTCGGAAAAAATATGGACGGCTACGAATGGGACAACGTAAACCGTGCGGCATTTTCATATCTTGCAGACAAGCCTATGGCAGAATTTAAGCCGGTGGATAAAAGAATAGAAGTGCTGTTTGATGATAATGGAGCGCACATTGGAAGCTATGATAGCGATAGATATACGAGGACATATACCGGAGCATACGACTTTGATTTTGACGGAATAGAGGAAGATATATTTGTAGAAGAAATATGTACGTGGGATGCGGGTGTAGATAGTTCATATCGCATAACGATAAAAATTGGAGAATACATAAAAATATTGCCGGACAGGACAAATTTGGGGAAAATTATGCTTTGTGATATGGATTTGACAGATGGGGTAAAAGATCTTATGTTATTTTTCGCAAGCGAAGGCGGAAGAACTGTTGAGATTTTCAGGTATGCAGAGTCGTTGCCTAACTACCGTTTCGGTTATGAAGGTCAAAAGGTAGGTTGGATTAGTACTGCTACATATGGCATTGTCCAACCGAAGATGGAGTTTTTAGATGAAAATTCGTTTTCTTTCAGAATGTCGAGTACGTTGGAATACCCGATACTTAGAATTTATGAAAAAAGCAATACAGATGATATGTTTTACCCGGAAAAAAACGTGCCTTATTGGGAAATAGACCGTGAATTTGTGATTGAAAGGTCAAAGTATATACATTTTAATAACACATATGAGGAAGAAATGTGGAAGCAAGGTTATATAAAAGCATACTGCGACCATAATGGAGAATTTATCTCCATTAAAGAAGGAGAATACTTCAAAGTACTTTATGACAATGGAAACAGTTATGTTTTCATAGAAAAATTAAACGGTGAAAGTGGCTGGATTTATATTGGAGGCAGAGGTTATATGCTGAATTTCGACTTTTTCCGCCCCTTTGGCTAATATATTTGATCAACACAGAAAGGACCAAAATTATGAAATGGTATAAAACTGAAATAGCTGATATGTTGGTCTCGGTTTTCTGTAACGGGCTTGATAACCTTATGGAAAAAACGGGCTATGAATTTTCGGAAGCAGAGGATTATGCCGATTCCGATATATTGATTATTTTTTCATCTAAGTACGATAAGTCGGTTAAAAAGGTGATGGATAAGCTGGCTGAAGAAGGCAGCTATTCAAGCCTTAATGCGGCAGTTTTCGCCTTCCGCCCCGAGGAGGAAAATCCCATTTTGGATTTAACCCTTGTTTCGGGAGAAAAGAATCTGGCATCGGCACTTTCCGACCTTCTTAAAATGCTTGACTACTATTTATATATAACCCCCGTGGATGTGGGGTATGAGCTTTCAAAGCGCGGTACCTTTACCTATGAAAAGGGCACCGAGGCAATTAATTTTGCGGCAGTTAAGGAGTCGGCACTTTCCTTCCTTGAGGGGATTGACGATGCGTTGATGCTCCTTGAAGCGGGAGAGGAAATTTTCATAAGCGACATAGAAAATTTAACCTACGATTTATCCGATGCAACAGGCGATACACGCCTTACCATAGCACCCCTTCGCACTTTGCCGGGTGAGAGGGTAAGATTTTCAATAATGCACAAATAAAAGGAGCTTACAGACAAATTTCGTGGCACAACCTATCGGAAGTGCCGTAAATAAAGAAAAAGGCGGTGCCCGAGGGCACCGCCTTTATATGTGGTTCATAACTATAATCTTTTAACTATTTCTTCTCGCATTGCTCCGAATTCCTCCGGTGTTATCAAGCCTTTCTGAAGACGGATAGTAAGATCCTTAAGCTCTGCCGCCGCACCGGTAAACTCTGTTTTGGGAGCCGATGTGGCAGAAAGGGCTATATAAAACATAAGTACGGATATACATAAGCAGAGTGATGATAGAGCCATTAAAATATTTCTTGTTATTAATTCGGGGTAGCCGTACATATGCTTCAGTGGCATAAGCCAGTAGAAACAGTCAGCTATAAAGGCTGAAACAGCGGTTATTATTACTAAAACCTTGTTGTCTTTTTCGCAGGCAAGGGTTATGGCTGAGATAATACATAAAATAGCAACTATGATATAGAGAAACAATGATATATTGTCGTAAGGATATGCACGTATAAGATCCCATATTATAAACAGATTACTTGCTGTAATTGCTATGAATGTAATAGAAAAAAGCTTGCGGGTATTTATTCCGGAAGGTATCAGGGCAATAACGAGAACGGATACTGCCGGAATAATTTCAAAAATTCTGTATAAAAGCCCCATTATGTAGAGCGAATATTCAAGAACGGCATATTGGTATATAGTGCAAAAAAGCACTAAGAAAACAGCCAGCGCAGAAAAAACTATAGCTATGGTTTTATTATTGGAGGAAGAAATTCCTGCTGTAGTGTTCATCATATATTTCCTCCGGAATGGTATCTTTCGAGTGCCGCTGCATACTCCTCTTCTGTTATAAGGTTCTGAGTGAGAAGAGACTGAAGCTGATAGATTTTATCGGGAAGAGGTCTGCCGTTTGCAGGAGCGGAAGGTGCAGCCGTATTGGTGGGTGTTGTACCCTGATAAGGGGGAACCGGGGGATAAACAGCAGCTTCTTCCTGTTCAGGCGCTCTTCTTACAGGAGGAGCCAGCTTCTTTTCTATATCACAGGTTTTATCAACAAGCTCGCCGAAACCGTAGGTGAAAAAGCTTCCTATCCAGGAAAGAAGAGGTCCTACAATTAAAGTCAGGAGACCCATCATAATAAAGAACTCTTCATTCCAGCCATCTAATGCATTTGCGAAGAAAATAATTGCCGTAACAATCGAGGCGATAATTCCTATCCAACAAATAACGCTTGCAAGTACTTTAATTTTTTTGCCAATGTTTGAAAACATAATTCCATCTCCTTAAAATTAGTTGGTGGCTTGAAAGACATATTAATTGTATCACGAAAAAAAGTATTTGTCTACTTTTTTATTTTCTTTTCATCTTTCTGTATTCTGTAGGCGATAAGCCGACCTTTGCCTTAAACAGCTTTGCAAAATAGGCGGCGTCCGAAATTCCCACTCGCTCGGCAATTTCCGTAACCGTTAAATTTTCGTATTTCAGAAATTCCTTTGCCTTTTTTATTCTTACCTTTATGCGGTATTCTGAGGGAGAAAGGGAAGAATATTCCTTGAAAAGACGGCGGAAATATATTTCGCTGACACTGCACATGGCGGCAATTTCTCCGATGGTGAGATTTCCGAGCATATCATTTTCAAGATAATTGATTCCCTTTTCAATTACGGAAAAACGGTTATTTGAAAGGGCTTTCGACCGCTCAAAATAGCCTATGTCCGCTAAAATATCATACATAACCGACTTCATTTTGGAGGGCGATGAAAGGGCGGCACTGCTTAAAGCACAAAGCTTTTCAAACCGCTTTACATCCTGAGGAAAGTCGGTGTCAAAAACTAAAACATCGTCCGAAAGAGAAAAATCCTCTCCGTCTTTATAGAAAAATAGGTTGACGCCCACCGTGCTTCCGCCGTCGATGGGGGAAAAGCGGACGCTATATTCCGAATTTTTCGGTGCATAGACGATATTTCCGCTTCCGGCATAAAGCTTTCTCCCGTCCTTCAGGGTGTATTCCGCCTCGCAGGAATCAAGATATAAAATCATATGCATCGCCTTGGGCTCACCAATGGAGGAAAAGCTGTCGTGGCCGTCTGCCCAGAATCGTCTCAGCGCATTAACTACCTTTATCGAATAATTATGGTCGTAAAGCATATCGGGGGATAAATAATTCAACTCATTCACCGCCTTTTAATGATAATTAATTATAGCAGAGGATTTTATGTATGTCAACTTTTGTATCGGAAAGTTATGGTTTTGTATCGTTTTATCTGTTGACGAAAAGACTTATTTCCTTTATACTGAACTTAATAATATAAAAGGGGTGTTTTTATGAAAAAACTTCGTATAGGTATTGTGGGCTACGGCGGAATAAGCCAGGGCGTTCACGTTCCCGGCTACTTAGCTTGCCCCGACAAAGCAGAAATTACGGCACTTTGCGATATCAATCCCGAAAAGCTGAAACTGGCAAAGGAAAAATTAAACCTTCCCGACTCTGCGCTTTTCACAGATTATAAGGAAATGATAAAAAGCGGGCTTATTGATGCAATCGACATCTGCACGCCCAACCATATGCATTGCCCCATTGCATCTGCGGCAATTGACGCGGGCCTTCCTTTCAGCACAGAAAAGCCTATGGGCTTAAGTTATGCCGAGGCAAAGGCTCTTTACGATAAGGCAGAGAAGGCAGGCAGCAAATCCTTCATCTGCTTTTCCTGGCGCTATCGCCCGTACACAAGATATGTAAGAGATATTATAAAGAGCGGCGAAATCGGAAAAATCTATCATATTTATATATCCTATATAAAGGACAGCGGTCTTTGGGAAGGAAGAAAGCTCGAATGGAGATTTGACAAGGACAGAGCGGGCACAGGCGTACTTGGAGACCTGGGAAGCCATATGATTGATATCGCGCGCTTCTGGGGCGAGGAATTCAAGGGCGTTTTTGCACAGACCGGTACATATATTACTGAGCGCCCCACAGAGGATACGGGCGAAATCAAAAAGGTTACCACCGATGACTGGTGCAACATCACCGGTATGACGGAGTCGGATATTCCCGTTACAATTTCCCTTTCAAGAACCGCAACGGGCTATGACGACAGAATTACCTTTGAGGTATTCGGCGAAAACGGCCGCCTTCGCTATTCCTGGATTGCAGGTAAGCAGGATATTGAAATCTGCACCGGCAAGGAGGACGTTAAGTCA
>JAUNRD010000018.1:0-1133 GCA_030535815.1 Clostridia bacterium | reverse complement strand
TCCGCCATCTTGTACCCCCCGCAGGCTATGAGGCAAATCAGTCCCTCTACTTTGTAAATATGATGAACGGAATTGAGGACGAATTTACCGCTCACTTAGAGCACGGAATTGCCTGCCAGAAGGTTTTGGAAGCGGCAGAAAAGTCTGCTAAAGAAGGCAGATATGTTACTATTGATGAAATAAGGTGAAGAAATGAAGCTTGGAACTTTAGTAAGAATAACGGATATTACAAATGCTGACGAGGAATTCGGTAAGGTTAAGGAGCTAAATCTTCCTTCCTGCCAGCTTGTGTATAAACCGGCAACCTACAAAAACGAGGATGCCGAAATAATCAAGGCGGCATCGGAAAAACACGGCATCGAAATTTCCGCCATGTTTGCAGGCTACAACGATAACGACACCGTGTGGGACATTTACTTTGGCTATAAAACCGCGGGCATCAACGTGGAAGCCTACAGAAAAAGCCGAATCGACTACATAAAAGCGGCGTCGGACTTTGCGAAGATAATCGGCATTACCGACATAATCATCCACGCAGGCTTTGTGCCCAACAACCCCTTTGCCGATGAGTATGGCACGCTCATTTGCGGAATCAACACTCTTACGAGTTATTTCCGTCCCAAGGGACAAAATCTCCTTCTTGAAACCGGGGGAGAAGCTCCCATTACCCTTCTTCGTTTAATCGAGGATGTTGGTGCGGACAATCTTTTCATCAACTTCGATCCCGCAAACATCCTTATGTACGGCTACGGCCATCCCGTGGATGCACTTAAGGTTTTCGGAAAATATGTCAGAAATATGCACGGTAAGGACGGATTTTTGCCCACCGATACACGCCATACCGGTCGTGAAGCTCCCGTGGGTGACGGTGCGGTGGACTTTAAGGGCGTAATTGCGGAATTCCGCCGTTTATCCTACGACCGCTATATCACAATCGAGCGCGAAATTTCCGGCGAAGCGCAGATAAGGGATATAATTAAGGCTAAAGAATATTTTGAAAAGCTTCTGGCTGAGTGAGGATGCTATGTTAATTAAAAACGGAAATGTAATAACCGAAAACGAAATCCTTAAGGGCTTTGATGTTTTAACCGAAGGCGACGAAATAGTAAAAATGGGAAAAGACCTTTCGGGCA
>JAUNRD010000277.1 GCA_030535815.1 Clostridia bacterium | reverse complement strand
CGAACAGCGCTTCCCCTATGACCACTTAAAGCCCTGGCAGGAAAAGTACAACATCACCACCGGTATTGACGGAGATGCCCACTTTGCCTGCGACTATAAAATCGGCTTTGAGCTGGGCTTTGGCGGTTTCCTTGATAAAATTAAAAAATACCGCGAAATAAATCCCGATAAAAAGGCGTTTTACGATGCGGAGGAGCGGTGCGTTCTTGCGATAGTTGCCTTTATCGACCGCCATATTGCAAAAATCGGAGAGATGATAAAAACGGAAAACCGCCCCGAAATAAAGGAAAACCTTGAAACGATGAAAAAGGTCTGTGAAAATATCCGTCTTGGCGCACCTTCTACCTTCCACGAGGCTTGTCAGTGGACGGCGTTTTTCAACTGCGCATCCCGAATCTACACCCGTGACGGTGCAGGCTTTCAGCTTGACGGTCTTTTATATCCCTTCTATGAAAAGGATGTAAAGAAAGGGATAACAGACGATGAAACAGTAAAATTCTTAATTGCAAACCTTCTTTTAATTGATCCCCACTACTATCAGATTTCGGGCGTTGACGAAAATGACTGCGATATGACAAACAAGCTTTCCTATCTCATTCTTGATGCGGCAGACTCCATAAACATTGCCTGCAACTTAACGGTAAGGGTGCATCCCGCCTGCGATAAGGCGTTTCTTAAAAAGGCGGTTTCCTGCCTTCTTAAAAATAAAAACGGATGGCCCAGATTCTGTAACGATAAAGCTCTTTGCGAGGGCTATATGAGAAACGGCGTGGACAAGAAAACCGCCCGTGAAAGAATTGCCGTGGGCTGTAACTGGATGTGCGTGCCCGGCAAGGAATTCCCCATGAATGACACGGTAAAAATCAACGTGGCAAAGGTTATGGAAGAAGCACTTAAGGATATGAAATCGGAAAAGGAAAAATCCACCACCCGACTTTTTGAAATTTACAATGAGCACCTTAAAAAAGCGGTTGAAATCACCGCCGAGGGCATAAATCTTCATATCGACCACGCCCACGACGTAACCCCCGAGCTTATTATGAATTTAATGATGCATAACACTTTGGAAAAAGGCCTTGATATTTCAGAGTGTGCCTCTCTTTATACCGTGGGCATTGACGGAGCGGGCCTTGCCGTGGTTGCCGACTCCTTCGGCGCTATGGAAAGCCGCATCGAAAAGGAAAAACTTCTTACCTGGGATGAGCTTTATGAGGCACTGGATAGTAATTTTGCCGATGAGCGAATCCGCCTTATGTTAAATTCCGCACCCCGCTACTGCGGCGGCGAAACGGTGTCGGATGCCTGGGCAAATCGTCTTACAGAGTCCTGGGTAAAAACCGTCAAGGGGCAAAAAATGCCTGAGGGCAGATGCCTTGTTCCCGGTTGGTTTTCCTGGAGCAGAACCATTGAATACGGTTCCAAGGTTGGTGCAACACCCAACGGCAGAAGGGCGGGAGAGCCCATTTCCCACGGCGCAAACCCCAATCCGGGCTTCCGTCGTGACGGTGCCGTTACCGCGCAGAGCGAGGGCATCGCAAAAATTCAGTGCGGCTACGGAAACACAGCACCTCTTCAGCTTGAGTTTGATCCCAATCTTGCCAATGACGAAGCGGGAATCGACACGGTTACAAGCTTAATCGAAGCCCATTTTGAAAACGGCGGAACACTTATAAACATCAACATCCTTGATAAGGATAAGCTTCTTGCCGCCAACGAAAACCCCGACCTTTATCCGGATTTAGTTGTAAGAGTAACAGGCTTCACCGCATATTTTGCAAGCCTTTCACCACGTTTCCGACAACTGGTAGTGGACAGATTTTTAACCGGTATGTAATAAAGAGATTTTTCCTCGGCATAGCCTTCGTCAGAATGACATAGGTGTACTATGCTGTCATTCTGACAGAGGGGATTCTGAAAGCCCAGAATGAAGAATCTGAAAAAGCACAGAAGTTACCTTCTGTGCTTTTTTCATCTTGCAAGAAAAATGTTTGTGTGTTAAAATATCGTAGGGCAGAATTTTACCTCTGCCGTGTAAATATTATTGAGGTGACTTATATGAAATATAGAGAACTTGGAAATACAGGGTTAATGGTTAGTGAAATTGCCCTTGGAGGCGAATGGCTTGAGCGTCAGACGTTTGATGCGGTATGTGCTGTGGTTGACCGCTGCCGCGATATGGGAATAAACTTTATCGACTGCTTTATGTCGGAGCCGAATGTAAGGTCAAACATCGGAAACGCCATAAAAAACGACCGTGAAAAGTGGATAATTCAGGGACACATCGGCTCTGCCTGGAGGGACGGTCAGTATGTTAGGACGAGAAATTTAGAGGAAACCAAGGCGGCGTTTGCCGATTTACTCAGTCGCTTTCACACCGACTATATGGACCTTGGAATGATTCACTTTGTGGATAAGCTCGCCGACTGGGAAGAGGTATTAACGGATGGCTTTATGGACTATATGAAGTCTTTAAGAGCCGAGGGGAAGATAAAGCACATCGGGCTTTCCACCCACAACCCCGAAATTGCCCGCCTTGCGGTTTTAACGGGGGAAGTAAAGGTAATTCTTTTCAGCTTAAATCCCGCCTACGATATGCTTCCAGCCACGGACAATATCGACGATTATTTCGTGGAACAGTATGCTGAAGGGCTTTCCGGCATAGCAAAGGAGAGAGCCGACCTATATAAGCTTTGCGAAAGCGAAGGCGTTGCCATAACCGTAATGAAAGGCTTTGGCGGCGGAAGATTGCTGGATGCAAAGCGCTCGCCCTTCGGCGTTGCATTAACTCCTTGTCAGTGCATACACTATGCGCTTACAAGACCTTCCGTTTCCTCGGTTTTAATCGGCTTTTCAACACCCGCACAGGTGGACGAGGCGGTTTATTATGAAAACGCCACAGAGGAAGAAAAGGACTATGCAACCGCCCTTTCAAAAATGCCCCGCCACGCCTACATCGGGGACTGCACCTACTGCGGACATTGCAAGCCCTGCCCCGTAAATATCGACATCGCAATGGTAAATAAGCTTTACGACCTTGCAACAGTTAAGGAGGATGTACCTGCAACGGTTAAGGAGCATTACGGCGATTTATCGGCAAAGGCGTCCGACTGCATCGGCTGCGGTGCGTGTGAGGAGCGTTGCCCCTTCGGCGTAAAGGTAACAGAAAGAATGGAAAAATGCGCTAAGCTTTTGGGATAAAAAGCCTTCAAAGCCTTGTAGTAATTATCCTGTGTGTTATTTAGTGAATGCTTTTTAAGAGCTTTATGTTAAGGGG
This sequence comes from Clostridia bacterium, assembly GCA_030535815.1. Classification (GTDB taxonomy): domain Bacteria; phylum Bacillota; class Clostridia; order CAKSNL01; family HGM11501; genus HGM11501. The sequence goes on along the minus strand of JAUNRD010000277.1, from coordinate 11 downwards.
ACAGGGGGATT
>JAUNRD010000276.1 GCA_030535815.1 Clostridia bacterium | reverse complement strand
CACTTTTCCTCCCCTTAATGTCTCTTGGTGCAATTCTTGCCACTTTCCGTCATATTTTCACTTCCATATTAAATGCGGCATCTCTTGCTAAAAAAGCTTCCTTTTATTCATTTACGGGAAATGCGCTTCAGCTTCTGCTCACCGTGGTACTCATACCTTTTTTCGGGATAACCGGATACATTGCTTCATATATTCTTTCCAATATTTTTCTTTTCATTCCGACAGCCGCATCTGTTTTTTCTGTTATACCTAAGGATAAACATCTTACGGGAAATGTTCTCACACCGCTTTTCCCTGCCATTGTTTCCTTTTATACGGCAACTTATTTTTATAACGCAGCAACTCCTTTCATTCCTCCCTTGATAACCATTGCCCTTTCCGTTTTTTCCGGAGTTCTTATTTACGCTCTGCTTCTACTTTTTATACTCAAAAATAAAAAAATAATATTTTTCTCGAAAAAAACTTGACTTATTATAAAATATAGGGTATAATCTCTTTATCACTTTTAGAATCCCGCACATTATATCGGGGCGAAACTTGTTTCGCCAATTGCAATTGCGGAGGGAGGGATATTTACAATGGCAGAAATCAGAGTTAAAGAAAATGAATCATTAGACAGTGCTCTTCGTCGTTTTAAGCGTTCTTGCGCTAAGGCAGGCGTTATTTCCGAGGTAAGAAAGAGAGAACATTACGAAAAACCCAGTGTTAAGCGTAAAAAGAAATCAGAGGCAGCTCGCAAGAGAAAGTTCATGTAAGAGCTTTTATCCTTCGCATTAACGAAGTAAGCGGGTTTCACAAAAAGACGATATTATTAAATGCGGGTGCAAAGCACCCGCATTTTTTACTACACCTACGGGCAAAGTTCTCCCTGTTTTTCTCTGTCATTCTGAGCAGAGCATAGCGATGCGAAGAATCCATTGTGAAATTCCAGAGATTCTTCACTGCGTTCAGAATGACATGTAAAAGTTGTACTGACAATCAAATCCTCCCACTATCCGTATGAAAGGAATGTTTTTATGGTAAAGCTCGGTAACGACTGGGATAATATTATAGGAAACGAATTTGAAAAGGAATATTATCTTAAGCTCCGTCAGTTTTTAAAAGAAGAATATGCAAAGGGACCGGTTTATCCCGATATGCACGATATTTTTTCTGCATTAAAGACAACGGCGTATAAGGATGTAAAAATCGTAATCATCGGTCAGGACCCCTATCACGAGGTTGGTCAGGCACACGGAATGTGCTTTTCTGTAAAACCGGGAGTGCAGATTCCGCCTTCTCTTCTTAATATGTATAAAGAATTAAAGGATGACCTTGGTTGCTACATTCCCAACAATGGATACCTGGTTGACTGGGCAAAGCAGGGCGTGCTCTTATTAAACACCTTGCTGACCGTCCGTGAGGGCGAGCCTATGAGCCATAAGGGTATGGGCTGGGAAATTTTCACCGACCGTGTCATTTCCGCACTTTCGGAAAGGATTGATCCCATAATCTTCCTTCTCTGGGGACGGCACGCCATTTCAAAGTCGGAACTTATTGATAAAAACAAGCACTATATCTTTACGGCGGCACATCCTTCTCCCCTCTCTGCCACCCGTGGCTTTATGGGCTGTAAGCACTTCTCCAAAGCAAACGAAACACTTATTTCGTTAGTTAAGTCGCCCATCGACTGGCAGATAAAGAATATATAAAGAGAAAGAACTAAGGCATTGCCTTAGTTCTTTTTTCATTCAACCTTTATCCACATTGCCGGGAGGACAGCCATTGTCGTAACACAATCTCCCATGCGCCAAGACAAATTTCCATCCTTTTCAACAAAACCATACTGATAGCTAAAGCCCCAATAATCTTCTTCTGCCGATCTTGTCCACCACTCACAGTTGTCGCCAAACTCATCATCCGTTCCTATAAGGTTATGCCAATCTTTTTGAGATAGTGCATAATTTGTCGGTTCACGCCTTCTATCAGCAAACGCCATATAGTACTCCACTTCAAAATTGGTTAACAGAAATATATTGTCGTATACTTTTTCATATTCTCCCGTTTCAAAATTTACGCTTTCATAGTTTATAACCATTTCTTTAGATATCATTTCTTTTTCCTTATCAGAAAAACTTTCATTATAAAACTCACCATTTAACCATTTTCGAATAGAACTGTTTTCCCATGTCACTTCAGTCTGCTCATCATTATAAGATTTATAATCCAACCCTTTCTTGCTTGTAACAACAATCTTCCCATCTACCTTATCAAGCACAATCCATTCTACAGTTTCTTTTCCATTTTCCAAATTATTATCCTGTTCATACGCACCAAACCACACAGAATCCCCTATTTCTGCTTTTTCGATACTTGACAGTTTTATCTTTTCAATCATTTCTGCACTGTCTTTATAATTCATAATTTTTTCAAAGCTTTTTATTGCTTCCGCGTATTTTCCGCTATTCATAAGCTCTACACTTTCATCATATTGTTTGCTTAACTTAAAATTCGGAATAATTACGGCAATTAACAAAACAGCCAAAAGAGCCACAATGCAAATAGCGAGCACACCTACTTTTATAAATTTCTTCATTTTATCTTCCATAACTCTACCTCCATAAAACTATTTAATCCAAATTCATTATACCACCATCCCATCCATATTGCAAGTTATTTTTAATTTAATTTTTAGTTGCATTTTTGATTATATTATTAAGTCCCAAAATCGTATAAAATTATAATATACGGAGGTGCTTATATGGATTTTATAATCAAAAAAACAACAAGCTCAAACAGAACGGTTCGTATGCCGGATGAATTAATAGAAAAGCTCAGCGTACTTTCCAACGATAAAGGCATATCTTTCAATCAGTTGGTAATACAATGCTGCGAATTTGCATTAGAACATTTAAGCGAGGATAAAAAATAGTTTTTACATTTATAAGAGCCGATATTGACAAATACGGGAGGGGATGGAACCCCTCCCCTACAATTTTATCCCCCGAAAAACAAACCAGGCAGATGTTGGCATCCTGTGAAGAAATATTCAAAAGCCCTCCTTGCCTAAAGGAGGGTGTCATTCAAGGGTTCTGCGAAACATTTAATGACGGGAGGATTCACGTTTCTGGTTTATTATCCCGAAACAAAATCCCCCACCGGCACATCCTTCTCCCCTCTCTGCCACACGCGGCTTTATGAGGTGTAAGCACTTTTCCAAGGCAAACGAAACGCTCATATCGTTAGTTAAGTCGCCTATTGATTGGCAGATAAAGAATATATAAAAAACCGATATAGTTTTTAACGCCTTCCCTGTGCAAGGGAAGGTG
>JAUNRD010000275.1 GCA_030535815.1 Clostridia bacterium | reverse complement strand
GGGGTTACAGGGGTGTTAGGGGGCATAAGGGGGAATTCGCAATCCCCCTTGCCCCCTTAATAAATAATCAAATAAGCACGCATAATTTCTTGACAGTGCATAAAGGCATATTATGCCGAAAATGCATATTATTTTGTAAGTCCGGTTACAAGGGAATCCATCCTTTCAAACAGAGGAGAAGGCGTTTAAAAACTATAATATTTTTGCATTTTTGAAAATTTAAGATAATTTTTTTATAGAACGCTTAAAAGAAAAGTAGTATATTAAAGAAAAAAGGGGGAATAAAAATGGAATTTAAATGGGAAAAACTTACTTCACCTGAATTTGAAGAAGCAATTGAAAAATCAAAAGGACTTTGCATACTTCCGCTGGGATGCCTCGAAAAACACGGTGAGCATCAGACGGTAGGCTGCGATGCATTTATCGGAGATATATTGACAAAGGCGGCGGCAGAGCTGGAATACGCCGTTGTATTTCCCACGGGCTATTGGGTGGGCGACCTCTTTGGTGTACGCTCTGCAGCAAAACCCGAAACGGTAAGAGGCGGAATCGCCATAAAACCCGAAACACTTCTTACGGTGCTTACGGAGCTTTGCGAAGAAATAGCAAGAAACGGCTTCAGAAAGATACTTATTGTAAACGTTCACGGCGGAAACGTTGGATTTCTTGATTTTTTCGTTCGTGCTATGTGCTATGAAAAGAGAAATTTTGCAACCATGTGGGTGAGAGCAACCACAAGATGCTCCGATCCCAAGGTGCTTTATCCGGATATTTTATCGCGTCCCGAGGCATATCCTATGATGACTGATGAAGATATGGCGGTGCTTAAGAAATTTGCAGAAACGGGAACAGGCGGAGGACACGCCGATCTTTGCGAGGTTGCAATGTGTATGAGTGAAATGCCCGAAACCGTTCGCCCCGATATGTTTGAATCCTGCAGCGGAATTTCCACGGGAAAGGCTGACTATTTAACTAAAATGGGCGTAAACCACGGTAAAGTATTCGGGGTAAATTTCCCCAATGCTTTTCACGGCTATGCTTCAACGGGCTGTACCGCTAACATCGGAAAGGCAATGGTTAAGGCGGAGGCAGAACGCCTTGCAAAGATATTCAAAACTCTTAAAGAAGACGAATTCTGTGTTGATATGGTGAAGGGAACTTACTTAGATGAAGATAAGTGAAATTAAAGAAAAGCTTAAAATAGGCTATATAAACCCCGTGCTTGAAGAAATTTTTGCATCCCCCGATTTTGATGCAAAGGATGTAAGCTTTCTTTCGGAAGAATATATGAGAGAGAAGAGTCGTAAATATTCGGTGCTCGGCGAAAGGGAAGATGATGGTATAAAAAAAGCCCTTAAGATAAAAGATGATGAGGCAGCCCTGACCTTTTTCAATCTTGCGAAAGCATATCTTGACAAGGTGGATGGGGATATTGAAAAGTCTCTCGGACTTTGTATGCCCGACGGCTACGGCGAAAACGACAGCCTCGATATGCTTCCTATGGCAGTTTTGTTCACGCAGTTGGACAAGGCAAAGGAGAGGTATATCGCCCTTGGTATGAGCGAAAATGATGCTATGATGCATATGGAAGCTTTTGGTAAAAGCTTTGAGAAAGCATCAACATTAATGCAGAGAACAGGGCTTAACAGAATGTATATTAACTGGCTTTGCATTTATCTCGGAGCAGGTCTTATCACCGTATCGGGATTTAATTTTGAAATGAAAAAATATAATTTAAGCGGTGTTTTTCTTAAAAACAAAACCACGGGAAAGCTTTTGGCGGTTATAAAGGATGCAAAAATTCATTCTTCAGGACTTATTTTGGGAACTGCCGGATGCGAGAACGAAGAAGGCTCTTATTTTGCGGATTTAACCGAAACGGATACCGAATATATAGGATATCCGGTAAACGAAAAGGGCTTGTGTGAAAAGGAAAAGCAGGTACTTAAAAAGATGGAATGGGAAAAGGTGCTGTCCCCGGGAGACTATGCGGTATCCTTTCATATTCCAAAGGGTGCCGACCTTTCTCACTCCAATCTTGATAAGGTGTTTTCGGAAGGAATTGAAAAAATCAAAAGCTATTACAGCGATAAAAGTGTTCGATGTGTTATCTGCGGCTCCTGGCTTTTAAGCCCCCAGTTTGAAGGAATGCTTAAAGAAGGCTCAAATATCGTAGCCTTCGGAAAACGCTTTACACGGCTTCCGTTCAGAAACGGCGGGAAGGATGTTTTCTCCTTTGTATTTCCTCCGGGAATAGAAAAATACGAAGACCTTCCTGAAAATACAAGCCTTGAACGCGCCCTTAAAAAGCTTTATATGGAGGGGAATTTCCTGTACTCGTTCTACGGAGTATTTGAAATATGAAGAATTGAGTGTTAAGGCTAACCTCAGTCGGAAAGGAGAAGCCGATGAAAAAAGAAAATCTTACTCTCGGTTCATCGAGTTGTATACTCGGACCTGAAAGACACAATGAAGAAGGCTTTAAGGCATATCGTGATGCAGGGATTAAATATGCCGAGTTTTCCTGCTGTCACAACTTAAATCAGATTGGCTTTTACGAAACCCCCGAAAAGATTTATCTTGCGGCAAAGGAAAACGGCGTGGAATTTACAAGCTTTCATCTGCCTTTTTCAAAAAACATAAGCTTTTCAAATCCCGATAAGGAAACAAGGCTTCTTGCGGAAGAAAAGCTTAAAAAGACAATGGATGTGGCAAAATCCATCGGCATAAAGCTTATGGTTATGCACCCGTCCTGCTCAAATTACGAGTTTTATCCCGAACGAAAACCGCTTTTTGACCAATGTATGCATCACATCGGCAATATGTATGAATATGCGGAAAAAGCGGACGTTACCCTTGCTGTTGAAAATATGACGGGAAAGGGACTACTCGGGATACCTGAAGAAATGATTCCGTGCTTAAAAGAATTTCCAAACCTTAAAATGTGCTTTGATACAAACCATTGCAAGCATCTTTTGCCGGAAGAATATTTAGATGCTCTTATAAATGAAAATATGAAAGGCAGAATTGCCGCAGTGCATATATCCGACTATCACTTGAAGGAAGAAGAGCATCTTTTACCCGGTGAAGGGGAGATAAAGTGGGATAAGATTACAGACAAGCTTTTTGCCCTTGAATTTAAGGGGATATTTATGTATGAACCCGGCGTGAAAAAAGATACGGGAGAGCGCTACAGTGCAAAAGAAGTAGCAGACAATTTCATAAATGTTATACTTCGAAAATAAAAGACCGCTTTGCGGTCTTTTTCTTTTGAGAAAAAGCAGCTTTGTCCAACTTCAAAGCAACATTGTCCT
>JAUNRD010000274.1 GCA_030535815.1 Clostridia bacterium | reverse complement strand
TACGCCGCATTTTCAAATCCGCCGCAAAGACATCGCCCATAAAATATATAAATTATTTAAGGCTTGAAAAGGCAAAAAACCTGCTTTCGGAATCAAGCCTCAAAGTCTCTGAAATCGCCGTACAAGTCGGCTTTTCCGACAGCTTTTATTTTTCACGGTTATTTAAAAAAGAAACAGGGGTATCCCCTGCTTCTTTCAAAAAAAACATTTCGTGATTTTCTATTTAAGGCTTTTCTTAAAAGCACCCGGTGCCATCCCCGTATAATTTTTGAAGGCTTTGATAAAAGCATAGAGCGTTGAATAGCCAAGCAGCTCCGCAATGCGGGATTCCGAGAACTTCCCTTCGCTTATAAGCTGTTTTGCAATTTCGATTTTACGTCTTTTATAATAGGAGGCTAAAGTTTCCCCCGTGTGTTCCTTGAAAAAGGCTGAAATATAGCTGTAATTATAATCAAAGACAAATGCCAGCTCGGAGAGATTTTTGATGGTATAAATATGGGTATTGATATAGTTCATTATCTGATAACAAAAAGCCTCTGAGCTTTCAGAATGCCTTGTTTTTTTACTTTCACCCTTAAAGCTCCGTATTATTTCAATCAGGATAAGCCGAAGCAGCGACGATACCGCCTCTTTTTTAAGGACGGATTCTTCTTCGTTAAGCTCTGCAATTATATTTTCAACCAGCATTGATGCCCTTTCGCTTTTAAAAATTCTCGCATCGGGAGAGGCGAAATTCTGCATTATCGCTTCAAGCTCATCAGAAAAGGGAGAAAGCTCTGTCTTAAATGAAAAAAAGTCAAACTGCAAGGGCTTTTTCCTGCCCGATATTATTTCGTGCATATCACAAGGAAAGGACAGATATATATCTCCGCCGGAAACTTTGCTTTTTTTATCGTCTGTTACAATTTCGCCTTCTCCTGCTTTTACTATGGTTAGTTCAAACCAGTCGATATGGGCGTGACGCGGTATTACCGTTTCCTCACCGCAGTTCATTCTTCCCGCCTGCACCAATGATATACCGTCAAAATCCCGGGTGTTTCCGATATGGTTTATATCAAGATGATATTTTTTATCAGATTTAGTTATCTTTTCCGTAAAATCACCTGCTTTCAGGCTTATTTTAACACAACAGACATGTTCTTTCAAGCAAAATCCAAAAAAATGATATGTTTTTTTCAAAAAACGGGTATTTACATATCAATATTTTGGTATATAATGAAATTAACAACTTTCGGATGTGTCCGACAAAATTAAGGAGGATTTTTTATGAAAACACTTGCAATCATCGGCTGCGGAAGAATTGCAAAAAATGCACACTTCCCCGCACTTTCAAAAATCGAGGACGTAAGAATCAAATATGCCTGCGACCTTATCCCCGAAAAGGCTGAGGCACTTAAAAAGGATTATCCCATAATCGAAAACATAATCACCGATTATAAGGTAGCCTTGGCGGACCCCGAGGTTGATGCAGTTTATGTGCTTACACCAAACTATGCACACTACACGGTTACAATGGATGCGATAAAAGCAGGAAAGCACGTTTTCTGCGAAAAGCCCATCACCGTAAACTATGCACTTTCCTGTGAGATGGCAGAAGCCGCAAATAATGCAGGAAAGATTTTGAACATCGGCGTATGTAACCGTTATCACAAGTCCGTTGAAATGCTTGAAGAGATGAACAGAGAAGGAAAATTCGGTACACTTTACCACATTTACTGCTCCTTCCGCTCCTTCCGTTCCATCCCCGGCCTCGGCGGTGCATTCACCACCAAGAGTCAGTCCGGCGGCGGCGTTTTAATCGACTGGGGTATTCACTTCTTGGACCTTATCTTATACATTCTCGGCAATGCAAAGCTTAAAAACCTTACCTGTAATGCATACTCCGAAATGGCAAAGGATATGAAGGAATATAAGTACACCGGAATGTGGGCAGAAGATACCGCCGACATCGAAAACGGAACAAACGACGTTGATGACTTTATCACCGGCTTCATCCGCACCGACAAGGCGTCCATTTCCTTTAACGGCGCCTGGGCGCAGAACATTGCTAAAAACGAAATGTTCATTGACTTTATGGGAGACAAGGGCGGTGCACGTCTTACCTACGGCGGAAAGTTTGAATTTTATGACGGCTCCACCCTTGAGACAGAAGCTCCCGAATATGACATTCCCGATATGTATGAGCGCGAAGACAGAGACTTCCTCTCTTCAATCGAAAGCGGCGTAAAGAACAGAAACCACATCGACAACATATTAGAGAGTGCAAAGCTTCTTGACAGACTTTATGCATCTGCCGAAGCAAAAAAGGAGCTTGAGGTTTGATTATGAAAAAAATCGGCTTTATTGACTTTTTCCTTTCCGAATGGCACGCCAACAACTACCCTGCCTGGATAAAGGAAATTTGCGCGGAAAAGGGCCTTTCCTACGAAGTGGCTTATGCATACGGCGAAAAGCCCTCGGTGTTTGACCATATGACAACGGACGAATGGTGCGAAAAGTTTTCTGTCACAAAGTGTGAAACCATTGAGGAGCTTTGCGAAAAGAGCGATTGTTTATTAATCCTTGCCCCCTCAAACCCCGAAAAGCACTTAGAGTATGCCAAAAAGGTATTCCCCTATAAAAAGCTTACATACATTGACAAGACCTTTGCACCTAACCTTCCGGAAGCAAAAGAAATTTTTGAGCTTTCGGAAAAATACGGCACACCCTTTTTCTCTACTTCCGCTCTTCGCTATGGCGATGAGATAAAAGATGTATCGGCAAAGTCAATTATCACAACGGGCGGCGGAAGCAATTTGCCCGAATACATCATCCATCAGGCGGAAATGGTTGTAAAGACATTAAATGCCGCTCCCTTAAGAGTGAAGGCAGATTGTCAGGAGAAAAAATATATAATCACCGCAGAATTTGAAAATGACAAGAAGGCAACCATGGTTTATGCAAATCCCCTTCCCTTTACGGTTTGCGTAACCAAGGAAGACGGAAGTGAGTTTTATTCGGAAATGAAGTCGCCTTTCTTTAAGGGCCTTATTTCCGACATCCTTAATTTCTACGAAACAGGAGAGCGTAGCTTTTGCCCTTGTGAGACATTAAAGGTAATGTCCCTTCGTGATGCGGCACTTACGGCTTCTGAAAAATGTGGAGAATGGATAAAGTGTGATATTTAATCTTAAATTTCAAGAAAAAGAGCCGGACTGAAAAATCAAATCCGGTTCTTCTTTTTCTAACAAAAAAATAAGCACTGCATATGCAGTGCTTATTTTTTATTTATAAATTATTCAGCAACAGCTTCTGCAGTAGCTTCTTCAGCAACTACT
>JAUNRD010000273.1:250-3331 GCA_030535815.1 Clostridia bacterium | reverse complement strand
TACATTCCGAGAATTGATGACACCACAAAGCACGGTATCTGGACAGACTTTGCCGTATGGGCAAGCCTTGACGGGGAGGATTATGTTCCCGCCCTTGAAAACGGAGCCCTTGAACTTCACCTTAATAATCAGAAAATCAAATTTGAAAAGCCCGTAAAGGGAAGATATTTCGAATTTGAAGTAAACGAAGGCTACAGAGGATATGTAACCTGCGGTGATCTTAAGTTTTTTGAAAGAGCAGCTGATACCGACGAGAGAGTATCTGAAGTCAAGGAAAAATATGTTCTTCAGATCGGATCCAACATAATAAAGACCGAAAAGAACGGGGAAGCAAACGAAAAACAGATAGACGTTGCACCCTTCATTGATTCCGGCTATACACAGATTCCCTTAAGAGGACTTTTAGAGGAAATGGGCGCAAGTCTTACATGGGACGGTGAAAGACAGAAAATCGACATAACGGGCGACGGCATAAAAATCGAAATGCAGATAATGAACGATGCCGTTTACGTTACAAATGACAGACTGGGACGTGTGAGATACACCCTTCAGACACCTCCGCAGATTAAGGATTCAAGAACCTTTGTACCACTTCGTTTCATATCTGAAAACCTTGGCTACAATGTGGCGTGGAACGGAGAAACACAGGAAATTACAATTACAAAATAAGAAATTGCAGAGCCTTAGGCTCTGCAATTTCTTATTTTTTGATGTTCTTTTTATATTTGTTGGGAGTTATTCCGTAATGCTTTTTAAATAGTGCGATAAACCAGGAATAGTCGGGAAAACCGCTTTTTTCCGAAGATTCTGTAACTGTTGCTCCTTTTGATAAAAGCTTTGCGGCATTGGCAAGGCGTTGCTTTTTTAAATAGTCCGAAGGGGATATGTTAAGTGTGGTCTTAAAGTGTCTTTCGAGTGTGTTTACACTTACATTTGCTTCTTTTGAAATTTCTTCAACGGTTTTAATTGTTGAAAAGTTTTTATTTATATAATTAATGGCAAAAATTACATCGTCGGGATAGGCGTCGGAGTTTATATAACCCAAAGTCGCATTTGAAAGATAGTCGATTAACATAAAGAAATTTTTGTATTTTCTGCTTTCTGATTTTTCGGGAAGGGTAAAAGTGTTACAAAGAGATAAAAATGCTTCTGAGTCAGAAGGAGCAATGGTTAAAAGGTTTCCTTCGCCTGCTTTTCTTTTGAAAAATATATCAAGAAACTTTTCGTTTCCTTTTACATCAAACCAGATGCAGTAGTGCTTGTGTAATTTTTCCGAATGGTAAACACAATGATGATATTCAAAAGGTTTAGATATTATAATGTCACCGGGCTTAACGGGATAGATTTTGTTTTCAACTATAAAAGAAACATCGCCGCTTAAATTTACATAAATTTCGCACTCATCGTGAATGTGAGAATGGTTTACATTTTCATTTGATGATTTGGTAAGCTCCGAATAAACGGCTCTTATCTTAAAATCAGAAAGCGCAGGCATGCTTTCTTCTAAATATCTTCTCATAAAAAACACCTCTTTGATGATTATACAATGTTTTTCGGTGAAAAGTCAATATAAATATGGGGTTTTGCGTGTTAATATAAGATAACGGAGGTGGTTTTAATGTATTATGCAATGCTAACTTTTGCTGTAATACTGCTTGCTTTTAATTTTGCTCTCACCAAGCTCTATCAGAAAAAGAACGGTGTTTCTGAAAAAGCAGGCTATCTTTTTAACTCAATGGTAGGACTTTTTACGGCTTTGATATTTTTTGCTTCAAACGGATTTACCGTTAATATAACACCCTTTTCTGCCATAATGGGTTTTTCCTATGCCGCATTGGTAACCTTTTATACCATAATAGGATTTAAAATTTTAGAGGACGGGACAATGGCTTTGTACACCTTGTTTTTAATGGTGGGAGGAATGACAATTCCTTATATATATGGGCTTTTGTTTTTAGATGAAAAGTTTTCATATCTTCGTACATTGGCTCTTTTTATTATAATGGCAGGAGTTGCACTTGCCAATTACAGCGGAGAAAAGTTGGATAAAAAAAGACTTATGATGTGCATAGCCGTATTTGTTCTTAATGGTTTTGTAAGTGTAGCTTCAAAGCTTCATCAGATAGAAGCGGTGTATGATACGGTAGATACGCAGGATTTTGTGATAATAACCGGAGTTGCTAAATTTATATTTGCAGGAATATTATATCTTGGAGCTAAGAAAGAAGAAAGTGAAAATAAAAAATTACCTATCCGCTATATACTGCTGCTTACGGCAGGCTCTGCCGCAATTGTAGGTTTGTCTTCGTTTTTCCAGCTTATCGGTGCGGCAAATTTGCCTGCAACAGTAATTTATCCCTTTGTTACGGGCGGAACTATTGTTTTTTCAAGCCTTGCGGGAATGATTTTCTATAGAGAAAAAATAACACTTAAAACCGCAATAAGCATTTTTCTCTGCTTTGTCGGAACACTTATGTTTTTATAATATTGAAGAGGGCAAAAAGCCCTCTTTTTGTTTGACTTTGCATATGAGGTGTGATAAAATATTAAAAAGTTTTTGTATATAAGTTGATGTGAGCATAGTAAGAGTATCGAATTTTGGTGTAAAAGCTTATGGAAAAGGAGGAAGAGTTTGTGAGAATAATTGATATATCACAGGAAATTTTATCCTGCAGTATTTATCCCGGAGATCCAGCTCCGAAAGCAGAAAAACTTAAAAGTATGGAGCAAGGAGAAAAATATAACCTTTCTGTGTTTTCGATGTGTGCTCACAACGGAACGCATATAGATGCACCATCTCATTTTATAAAAGACGGAAAAAGTATTGACAAGATTTGCTGTGACAGTACTGTTGGTTATTGTTATGTCGCAGAGAACAGTGGAGATATGACAGCAGGCTATGCATCTCTTGTACTTGAAAAGGCAATTGCCCAAGGTGCAGGCGAAAGAATACTGATTGCAGGAGATGTAACCGTTACCGAAGAAGCCGCAGAAGTATTTGCAAAAGCGGGGTTAAAGCTTCTTGGGAATGAAGGACAAACTGTGGGGCCGAAGGATGCGCCTATGAAAGTGCATCAAATT
>JAUNRD010000273.1:0-240 GCA_030535815.1 Clostridia bacterium | reverse complement strand
GGCGCGGAAACAGTTTTGCTTGAGGGAATTGTGCTAAAAAATGTATCGGAAGGAAAGTATTTTCTTAGTGCTATACCACTTAACTTGAAAGGATTTGAAGGCTCGCCCTGCAGAGCGTATCTTATTGAAGAGTGATAAAAATACTGGCATCTGGATTATACAGTCTTTATATAAAGATTGTAAGAAAAAGTTAGGAATAAAAATTAAATATCTAACAGATTTGAATTAAAATATTAGGAG
>JAUNRD010000017.1:274-14921 GCA_030535815.1 Clostridia bacterium | reverse complement strand
GCCTCCCCTCTCCCGATGATGTTTTACTGCTTGGCGTAATTGACCTTGAAAACGGCAATTTTGAAAAAATTGCCGAAACTAAGTCCTGGAACTTTCAGCAGGGTGCAATGCTTCAGTGGTCAAGAAGCGAAAAGGATGTGGTTTTTTACAACATCTTTGAAAAAGGCGAATATTTAACCGTTAAAAAGAATATAAAAACAGGCTCTATGAGCTATTTTCCTGCCTGCGCCAATATTTCCCGTGACGGAAAGTATGGATTAAAGGTAAATTTCACAAGAATTTTTGACTTTCGCCCGGGCTATGGCTATTGCAACACAAAGGACCCCTACTTTGATGTGCTTCAGCCGGAAAAGGACGGTGTATTTTTAGTTGACATCGAAAAGGGAACGGAAAAGCTTATCCTTACCTATCCCGATATGGTAAAAGCAATCGGAGTTTCGGGCTTAGAGGGCGACAAGTTTGTGGTAAACCACATAACCTTTAATCCCAAGGGCGACAGATTCATGCTTCTTTTAAGAAACTTCCCCGAAGAGGGCAAAACCTGGGGAACGGCACTTATAATTTCCGACCTTGAAGGAAATATGAAGTCCATGATGGGGCTTTCAATGTACTCTCACTATGACTGGCTAGGAGATTATGACCTTTTCGGTTTCTGCAAGCATGACGAGGTGCACGATTTATTCAACGTAAACATAAATACGGAAGAGTGGACAAGAATTGAAAACCACACCCTTACAAACCGTGACAGCCATTGCTGGTTTACAAAGGATAAGTCCATGTTTATCGGTGACACCTATCCCGACATTGAGGGCTATCGTCAGATTTATCTTTACGATATGAAAAAGGCGGAATACACAAAGCTGATTGATGCATATTCTCCCTGGCATCCCAGCAAAATCACCGATATCAGAACGGACCTGCACAACCGCTTCAACACAAAGGAAAATAAAATTTCCTACGATACGGTGCAAAACGGCAAAAGAGAAATTGCCGAGCTTGATTTTTCAGAATTCAGAAAATAAAAAAGAGTCGCACAATGAATTGGACCGAATAGGTTTTAATTCATTGTGCGACTTTTTTAATCGAGAGAGATTGTTTCGCCTGCTTTTATTACATAATCTTTGCCTAAGCGGTTTTCCGTTATGTAAATATCCGTTGCGGTGGGGTTTTGGATAATTTTTCCGTCAAAGGAGCGAATCAGGCTCTTATATGCATTGATATAGTCGATGATTTCAATGTTTGTGGCATACCATATGTCATCGTGTCCGCCCATCTTTTCGCAAAATTCTTCAATTACATTCCAGTTTCCGTCGTTGTCAAACTCATAGGAGTGCCCCCAGAGGTAAAACATCTGCGCTTCATAGCGGGGAACACCTGCAAGGAAATTTCCGCAAAGCTCGGCTAAGCGGGGATTATTGTGATGGCAGGTGGGATGAAGCGTCAGTGGCTCTTTCGGAAGGTCAAACCTGTGGGTTGTAACAACCGTTCTTGAATAGGCGATGCCAATGGACTTAAGCAGGGAAACTACTGCTTCGCTGTATCCGCCAAAGGCGTATGCCATACCTCTTACGGGACGGCTAAAAAGTTTCTCCAGATTTTTTCTGTCCTCTGCAATGTCCGCGATTGCCTCTTCGCTTGTGGCGTGATTTAAGTGGATGTGATAAAGTCCGTGAACAGCCACTTCAAAGTCGGGATCGTCATAGTTTTTCTTGATAAGCTCTTCCGTAAGCCTGCCCTGCTCCTTTCCTTCCTCAAAAACTGTGCCCTCCGGAGCAAAGAGGCCGCTGTTTATGTTAAAGGTTCCCTTTATTCCGTACTTTTTCATTATTTTCATAAGGCGAAGGTCGGCGCCCACTCCGTCGTCATAGCTTAAGGTAAGTGCCTTTCCCTTGCCGCCGGGAAAACGCATATATATCATAACTCTATCTCCTTTTAGTTTATTTTAATCACAGGACCTATAGTAATGGTAGGTACATTGGTAATTGTTGTCGTACTGCCGGTGTTGGACTGTTGGCGACGCTGTTTTTCAAGGTATTTTTCTTCATCCTCAAAGTTATATTGCATATATCTGACTGTTCGGGAAATTTGATGCGAAGAGCTTCTGTAAAATTCTTCCGGCGTACTGTCAAAGCAGACCGGCTCCCATATTGCTCCCGGCTCCATAATGTTTTCTACTTTTTTGTGTTTGTAGGTATATTCGCCGGAAGAATATTGAAGTGGGGAATCAAAAGTGCTGTCAACAAGAATAATCTCGTTGTCGATGACTGCTACATTCCATGCATGGTCAAGAGAAGTTAAAGTGTAGCTTTCCACGCCGATAGAGCGAAGCATAGCATTGGTGAGATCGGCATAGCCTTCACAGACAGAGCGCCGATGCTTAAATACATTTGCAGCATCAGTATAGCCCGGGGCTGTTTTCGATAATAAGTCAAAATCATAGAATATATGCTCCGCTACCCATTTTGACACAGCCTTTACTTTATCATATTCGTTTTTTTCGTTGGCAGCAATGCTTTTTGCCATTGCCGCAACTTCAGGGTCAATCTCCGACGGGTCAACTAACGGATACGTATTTCTGAGATGAGGGAGAAGCTTGTCATGGTCGGCAAGAGAATGAAGGTATGTATAAGGGATGTCTGAACTTTTTGTTTTCAGATTAAATGCAGATCGTCTTACGTAATAGTTATAAAGAAGGATGTCATCCATATTATACTTGTATGCTAAAATGTCGCCAAAGCTTCGTTCGTCCTCGCCTGCAATAATATGAAGCATAAAATAAAGCGAATCTGCAGCTATAAAACGGGTGAATCTGCCGCCCATATAATAATGGTTTGAAAAATCATCTGCATATTCCCGGAACTTTAAGCCCGGATTAAAAAAGATTAAACTATTTGAATTATTGCTATTCCATTTCCCCCTTTTTTTATCTATTTCTTTAAGGCGAAGGGCATAGTCTTCTATAATGGTATTCCAGGAATAATCCTTGCCCTCGCTAAGGTCGGTAAGGCGGAAAAGCATAGTCAAAAAGTCCCTTGCATTACACGGGTTGGTGCTTCCGAAGGTGGTTTCTGATATGCCTTTTACTATCCCGTTTTCCACGGCTAAGTTTACATAGCCTTTCGCCCAGGACGGAACATCGGTAAATTGGCAGGGTTTATCCTGATAAGCGGAAGCTTCATCATCAAGCCCCATAAGGCGCAGTATCATAATTACCGCCTCTGTACGGGTTAAGTTAGCATACCAGTTATATTTATTATGTTCATCACCTCTGATAATTCCCGAATCAACAGCAAAGCCCATACCAAGGGTAGTAGTAATATAGGAAGTTCTTAATGTTGCGGAGTTTGATATATGAGTGATGGTGGAATTATTGTCAATGAAGATATTTTCTCCGTTATAAGAAGGACAATTTTCAAAAAAAGTAGTTGTTAAAGGTATGTTTAGGTTGTGAAGATAATTAAATTTAGGGCAATTTTTAACAATCACACTATCTATGACATCAACAGTCGGCGGAACAAAAAGCGTAGAAAGCTCTTTTTTATCTTCCACGGCACCTTCTGCGATATGTGTTACAAGAACATTATCAATATAGGCAGGTATATAAAGGAGAGCGCCGTCGTTTATTACTTTTAATACGGCTCCGGTATCTTTGTCAAATTCACAAACCGCAAAAGTAATAAGCTCATCCCGGGCAGGAATTTCTGCATAAAACTTAAGCTGTGTGTATTTTGATGAAATGCGGATAAGCTCTGAGTTGAGCTCGGTAACCGTATCGAGGTCGCCTTTTTTTGCATATTTTTTCATTTCTTCCACGATTTTTTTATAGTTGGGATAAATCATAAGCTCGTCATCGTAATCAAAGTAAAAACCGTCGCAGTCTATTTCTCCAGCGAAAACGATGGGAGAAACAGATAACGCCATAGTTAGCATAAGTAAAATTGCCGTCATTATTTTAAGCGGTCTCATAAAGTCATCTCCTTTGAAAAGATTTTAATATTTTTTTATACAAAAGTCAATAAGTGCTTGAAAAAAATAGAATTTATGCTATACTGAATTTATGATATTTAAGATTTAAGGAGTGATAATTTTGAAAACAATTCTTTTTCAGGGCGATTCCATAACCGACTGCGGCAGAGCGCGCGACCGTGATACCTTCAGAGGTGTGGGCTATGCTGCTCTTATCACAGCAAAATTAAATTACGAATATCCCGGTGAATATCACGTAATAAACCGCGGAGTTTCGGGAAACCGCATTGTTGACCTTTATGCGAGGGTGAAAAAGGACATTATAAATCTTGCACCCGATTATATGAGCATACTTATAGGCTTAAACGACGTATGGCACGAAGTAAATGAGAAAAACGGCGTTGACGCAGAAAAGTTTGAAAAAATTTACGATATGCTGATTACCGAAATAAAGGAAGCCCTCCCCGACACTAAAATAATCATTATGGCTCCTTATGTTACAAAGGGCAGTGCAACGGAGGCTGCATGGGACTATTTCTCAGGCGAGGTTGCAAAAAGAGCAAAAGCGGCAGAGCGCATTGCAAAAAAGCATAACCTTAAGTTTGTGACAACCCAGGATAAGTTTGACGAAATGCTTGAAAAGCACCCCGAGCCCTACTGGACCCAGGAAGGTGTTCATCCCACAGAAGCGGGACACGCCCTTCTTGCCGGTCTCTGGCTTTCTGCGTTTGAAGAAATAAAATAAGGAGTAACCGTTATGAAAATAGGTATTTGCACGGATGCATCGCATATCGCACAGTTAAAAGAGGGTGCGGCAGACTATGTGGAGCTTAACCTGACTTCGATTAAAAATATGAGCGAAGCTGAATTTCAGGAAATGGAAAAAATTCTTGATGATAAGGGAGTTAAGGCGGAGGCAACAAACTGCTTCTTCCCCGGAGATGTAAAGCTTTGCGGGCGTAAGCTTGATATGGTAAAGGTTACTGTGCATACTCAGAGAGCCCTTGAAAGAGCGGCGTTCCTCGGAATACACACTTGTGTTTTAGGCTCCGGTGCGGCAAGAATGATTGAAGAGGGCGAAAACGTAAAGAGGTGCTCATCTCAGCTTGTCGAAGTATTCGGAAGAGTCGGCGACATTGCAAAGCAGTATGGCACAACCGTGGTAATCGAACCCCTTAACAAGGGCGAAACCAACACCATAAATTCCGTTTCCGAGGCGGCTAAAATTGTAAGAAAGTTAAATCACGATAATATATTACTTCTTGCAGATCTTTTCCACGTTGCGCTGGAAAATGAGCCACTTTCCGTAATTTCCGATAACGGCGATATTCTTCGTCATATGCATATTGCCCGCCCCGAGGGAAGACTTTTCCCGATGGAAGGCGACGGCTATGACTATCTCAAGGTTAAAGAGGCTGTCGATAAGGCAGGTTATGACCTTCGCATAAGCATAGAAGGCCGCTATGAGGGTGGCGACTTCAAGAAAAGCGCCGAAGAAAGCCTTGCGTTCTTAAAGAAAATATTTAAATAATTAAAAAGGCAGAAGCGGATTTTCCGTTTCTGCCGTATTTTTTATGAATAAAAATCCTGGGTGAAATATGCACCGTAGGTGGAATTTTCTTCGTATGCGGCACCTACGCCGAGATAATTATAGTCTTCCAGCATATTTTCTCTGTGCCCGCTTGAATTAACCCAGCCGTTGTAAGATAAAAAGCCGAGAGAGCGTCCTGCAGAAATGTTTTCTCCGCAGGAACGATAGGATATGCCCTGAGCCTTAAGCCTTTCATAAAACTTTCTTCCGTCCTTGCTGTCATGGGAGAAATAATTTTTTTCTGCCATGTCCTTGCTGTGAAGATATGCTGCCTTAGCTGCTTTATCGCTCCATTTCAATGCTTTTTTTCCGTGAGCAACACGAAAAGCGTTTGTTGCATGGAAGTTTAATTTACTTTCGCCTTCAAAGGCTGATTGTGAAAAGTCGTTGATTTTATTGTATTTTGCAGAAAGGATAAAAACGCTGTGAATGGTTCCGTTTGCATTTTTATCCGTTAAAAAGTGCGATGCATAATTATCGGATGAATCAATGTTGTCGCCGAATGAATAACCTGAGTAGGTAAAGCCCTTTCCGCTTGAAGCCAAGGCAACCACCTTGCCCTCTTTTATTCCCAGAGCAATAAAGTTTTTATAGGTGTCTGTTCCGTAAATGTACCACTCAAAGCCGTATGTTGATGGAAGTATTTCGTAAGGCGTTGAAAGGGAGGAGGAACTCATATCAATAAAATAGCTCTTATCACCCACGGTTACTGCTTCATCAGAAGATGTGCCGACGGCATTATAAATATAAAGTGCAACATAGCCCCTTAATGCCTTCTTGTTTCCGTCCACCAAAAAATCATTGTACTCCGATAAGGTTATTATGCCGTTGGAATAAGCGGTTTTAAGATAACCTCTTGGCCATCCGCCGTTTGAAAGGGCATCATTCTCCAACCCCATAAGGCATACAATCATTTTTATAATCTGATTACAGGTAACGGCATCGTCGGGCGCAAAAATTCCGCCACCCATACCGCTTAATATACCTTCTTCTGTTGCCGTCATGATATATTTACGACCCCAGTGACTGTCGGGAACATCTTTATATATGCTTTTTTTTGCATTATCTGCAGAAAATCCGCCGGCGCGGACAATGATTGTTGCAGCTTCGGCACGTGTTATGGTGTTTCCGGGCAAAAAGGTGCCGTCCTCATAGCCTGAAATTATGTTCTTTTTACTTAAAGCTGTTACCGCCTTATAAAATTTACTGCCTTCCGGGACATCGGAAAATTTGTCTGCTCCTGATACGCTGAAGGAAAGAGACAAAAGCAAAACAGCGGCAATGGCAAATGATAAAAATTTTTTCATTATGTCAGCTCCTTTGAATATTATATAGATAGTATAGCAGAAATGCATTAAAAAAACAAGGCTCATAGAGCCTTGTTTTTTTATTCTTTTTCAAATACGCTTTTGTCAAGTCCGCAAACGGGGCAAACCCAATCCTCGGGAATATCCTCAAACGCTGTACCGGGAGCGATTCCGGAATCGGGATCACCAAGTGCGGGATCATAAACATAGCCACAGGGGCAAACATATTTATCCATTAAAAATTCCTCCTTAAAATATATTCTTTATTATTATATCCTAAACGGATATTTTTATGGCTTATAATACTAAAGACGGTGCACTATATACTCTTGCAGCATATTCTGCATCCAGCATATAAAGGCCCTTTGAGTCGTTGCCGAAAAGCTCCATCTTGGTAATCATATCTTCTGCATTCTTTTCTTCCTCAAGCTGTTCCTTGACAAACCAGTCTAAAAACTGCATGGTGCGGAAGTCCTTTACTGCATAAGCTTCTGCATAGATGTCGTTTATAAGACTTGTAACATACTGTTCGTGCTCAAGTCCTGCCTTTAAGGGATCCATCAGGGATTCAAGATGTTTTTCGGGCTTATCAATGGCTTCAAGTGTTATCTTTTCCGAATTCAAACGCATATATTCAAGCATGAGCATTGCGTGGTCGCGTTCTTCCTGAGCCTGGATTTTATACCAGTTTGCATATCCGTCAAGTCCCTTTTCATCATAGAAGTTTGAGAACAAGAGATAGAGATATGCGGAATAAAACTCCTTGTTTATCTGGGTGTTTATAAGCTTTGATACCTTTTCGTTTAACATAGTTAAATCCTCCTTAATTAATGTTAACGATAATCATTATTGTTTATCTGTTATTAATATAACATACATTTTTTTGTTTGTCAACAGTTTTTTGAAAATTTTTCAAAAATAAGAGAGCTGAAATTTCAGCTCTCTTATAAGTGTCATTTTGAAAGCATAACCTTGTCGCTTGTAAACTGGCTTCCGCTTGCCTTTTCAAAGAGTTCAAGAAGTTCGGGGATGGTAAGTTTTTTCTTTTCCTCGCCGGAAACATCGATAATAATTCTGCCTTCGTTCATCATAATAAGACGGTTTCCGTACTGGATTGCATCGTTCATATTATGGGTAATCATAAGGGTTGTCAGTTTATCCTTTGAAACAATTTCGTCTGTGATTTCCAAAACCTTTTTTGCGGTTTTCGGATCTAAGGCTGCAGTGTGCTCGTCAAGAAGCAAAAGCTTTGGCTTTTTAAGCGTTGCCATAAGAAGCGTAAGTGCCTGCCTCTGTCCTCCGGATAAAAGGCCCACCTTTGCGGTAAGTCTTTCTTCGAGACCGAGGCCTAGAATTTTCAAAAGCTCTTTGTATTCGGCTCTTTCTTTAGCGGTGATACCCGGAAGAAGAGTTCTTCTCTTTCCGCGCCTTGCGGCAAGGGCAAGATTTTCTTCAATCTGCATATCTGCCGCAGTGCCGGTCATGGGGTCCTGAAAGACTCTGCCCAAATACTTTGCTCTTTTATATTCCGGAAGATGTGTAATATCAACACCGTCTATCACAATATTTCCGCAATCTACGGGATAAACACCTGCCACCATATTAAGGAGTGTGGATTTGCCTGCACCGTTACCGCCGATAACCGTTACGAAATCGCCTTCTGCAAGATGAAGATCTATGCCCTTCAAAGCCTTTTTCTCATTTATGGTGCCGGGATTAAAGGTTTTTTCGACAGCTGATACTTTAAGCATTGCAAGCACCTCCTTTGTGCTTTCTCATGTGCTTTTCGGCATATTGACTCTTCCAGTAGGGGATTGCAAGGAAGATAGCAACGATTGCCGCAGAGAGAAGCTTTAAGAGATTGGGGTCCATTCCGAGGGTGATAACAGTCTGGATAACGATGTAGTAAATAACTGAACCGAAAGCAACGGATAAAAGTCTTAAAGCAAAGTTTTTGAAAATCTTTCCAAAAAGAGCTTCGCCGATAATAACCGCGGCAAGACCGATAACTATGGCACCCTGTCCCATTTTGATGTCTGCAAAGCCCTGGTACTGAGCAAGGAAAGCACCGGAAAAAGCAACAAATCCGTTTGAAAGCATAATGCCAAGCACTTTGTTGAAGTTTGTGTTGATGCCCTGGGCGCGGCTCATATTAAGATTTGCTCCTGTTGCGCGGATGGAACATCCCATTTCAGTTCCGAAAAACCAATATAACAGAGCGATTAAAACAATTAAAACCACTCCCACCGTTATGATAGGATTGTGAAAAGCAAATTCCTTAACCCAGCGAAGGGAAATAAGAAGATCTGTCTGATTAACGTTGACGGACTGGTTTGCTTTGCCCATAATTTTAAGGTTTACAGAATAAAGGGCAAGCTGGGTAAGAATTCCGGAAAGTATTGCAGGAATTCCCATAAAGGTATGTAAAAGTCCCGTAACGGCACCTGCAAGAAGCCCTGCAATAAATGCGATGAGCATAGCCAGCCATAAATTACAGCCGTTTAATATGAGCATAACCGCAACAACACCGCCGGTTGCAAATGACCCGTCAACGGTGAGGTCGGCGACATCAAGTATTCTGTATGTAATATAAACGCCGATTGCCATAATTCCCCAGATGATTCCCTGAGAGAAGGAGCCGGGTAAAGCGCTTAAAAGTTGTCCTAAAATTTCCATTTCGTTCTCCTTTGCTTAAAAAGCTTATCAGCCGGAGGGAAAGGTGCTTCCCTCCGGCCTGAAACTTTATAATAGATTTATTCTATTGCTATGTATCCTTCAAGAGGAGTAATTCCAAGAGCTTCGCAGTTCTGCTTGTTGTACTTGGGAGTCTGCTTTTCAGCATATGCTATAGCCATGGTTGAGATATCTTCACCGTCTCTTAAAAGCTTAACGCCCATTTTACCGGTTGTGTAGCCCAGGTCATAATAATTGATGGAAAGAGTTGCGATACCGCATCCGGAGCAGATACCCTCTTCGCCGGCAATTACGGGAACCTTGGCAGGCTCACAAATGTTGTCGATGATACCTGTATTTTCAGCAACTGTGTTGTCGGTGGGAACATAAATTACATCAGAATTTTCTGCTGCTGTTGTGCAAACCTGAGCAAGATCGTTGGAATCTGCGAAAGGATATAATGTGACGGTAAGACCTTTTGCTTCAAGCTCAGCCTTAACTACGTCAACCTGATACTGGCTGTTTGCTTCTTTTGAGCAGTAGAGAAGTCCTACGTTCTTTGCATCGGGGCACCATTCTGTAATCATAGCTGCCTGAAGGTCGAGGGGTGCAAGGTCTGAAGTACCTGAAATATTTCCGCCAACTGTTCCGTTGAAATCTTTAAGGTCAAGTGCTACACCGTATTCTGTAACGGATGTACCTAAAATCGGAATATCGCCGGTAGCTGCTACTGCAGACTGAAGGGCGGGAGTTGCATTTGCCATAATCAGATCAACATTGTTTGAAACAAACTGGTTTACGATGGTTGAACAGGTGGCAGGATCGCCCTGACCGTTCTGAACATCGAATTCAACAGCATCTTCGCCGAGTTCGTCAATGATTGCCTGCTTAAAGCCTTCGGTTGCAGCATCAAGCGCATCGTGTTCCATAAGCTGACAAATACCTATTTTGTAAACTTTGGTAACTTCTTCGCCGGGCTCCTCTGCGGGTTCTTCAGTAACCTTTTCGCCGGAGCAACCGGTAAGAGTAAGACAGAGGCTCAGACAAAGCATAAGAGCCAGAATTGAGAGTAAAACCTTTTTCATAATAAAAACTCCTAACATAAATTTAATTAAAAAAGAATATCTGTATAGATACTTGCTTTTTTCTGAGTCATAGTATATAATACAAACAAGCATTAGTCAAACGAATGGTTTTGATATAAACCATCGAAAAATTCGATTGAGGAGAATTTTTATGGAGTTACGTAATTTAATCACCTTTATGCACGTGGCTGAAATGGGAAGCTTTACCAAAGCTGCGGAACAGCTTGGCTATTCTCAGTCAACCATTTCATTTCAGATAAAACAGCTTGAAGATGAGCTTGACTGTCTGCTGTTTGAGCGGATAAACCACACCATAACACTTACCGATAAAGGACGCGAGCTTATTTACTATGCCCACAAAATCCGTGCACTTACAGAAGAGTTTAAGGAGAACATGGAGGAAGAAAAGGAGTGCAGCGGTCATATTCATATAGTAACGCCTGACTCTGTCTGCGACGATATGATTAACAGATTTTATATGGATTTCCATAAAAAATACCCCTTAATTTCCGTAAGATTTACAACCGGTGACTCGGCATTACTTCTTGATATGCTTGATCATAACGAGGCGGACGTAATAATGACTCTTGATAATCATCTTTACAACAAGGATTATATCATTGCAAAGGAAGAAAGGCTTCCCATGCACTTTGTTGCCAATGTAAATTCAAAATTTGCGGGTATAAAAAATCTGTCAATCAACGATATCATAGGCGAACCCTTTATTCTGACGGAGTATGGACAGGGTTACAGAAGGGTTTTTGATAAGAAACTTGCCGAAAAATCACTGGAAATAACGCCGATTCTTGAAATCGGTCGAACGGATATGATAACATCTCTTATTGCCCAGGGAGATATGATTTCTTACCTGCCGGACTTTGTCACGAAAGAGATGGTGGACTCCGGCAAGCTTTGTTATCTTGACGTGTGTGATGTCAATATAGATATCTGGAAACAGCTTATTTATCATAAAAACAAGTGGATGTCAAAAAGCCTTAAAACACTGATTGATTATATAATAGAAAATTATTTCTCTTAAAAAAACAGGTCGGACAATTGTCCGACCTGTTTTTTTAAGAATTATTTTTCATAAAGATGGGTATTCCTCAGTCTTCTATATCAACTTCCCATTTTATGATTTCGCCGGTTTCTGCGTTGATGTCGGCATCATATTCGGTCCTTCCGACTCTTATTTCAACTTCATACTCCCAGAATCCGTCGTCTCTGTCAAGGGAAACCTTTATGCGGTCTGCTTCATCTTCTTTAAGACCGGCCTTTTCAAGAGCAATTGCTTTTGCTTCTTCTTCCCCGATAAAAGCAGAGGTCTCTGCAGAATTTTTCTTCTCAGCTTTCTCTGTCTTCTCTGGTTTTTCATTCTTTTCCTTCTTCTCTGTCTTTTCCGTCTTGTTGTCCCTGGAATCAAAAATCACGTCTGCATCGGTAACGGTGGTGGTTTCTCCGGTGTCTTCGGTGCGAAGGTCAATTTCCTTCTTGCCTTCGTCCCAGTAAACGGTTTTATCCATAAGCTCGCCGATTGCTCTTACAGGAAGATAGGTTGTACCCTCAAAAAGAATGGGATACACTCTGTCCCCGTCTGCATTGCGGAAAATCTGCTTGTCTCCGTCCACTCTGACGGTAAAATCACGCCTTAATTCCGCTTTTATTTCGGAAATAAGCTCTGCGGCACCGATGCCTGCAAGCATGGTTACTGCGAAAACTGATACCAATAATAATGCCAATGTCCTTTTTTTCATACAACTCATCTCCTTTGAGTATTATTAATAACGATAACCATTATCGTTATTAATAATATAGCATATCTTTTTACCGCTGTCAATAGTTTTTTTGGAAAATTTTTAAAATAAAATGCAGCCGAGGCTGCATTTTTGTTATGGCGTATGAACTTACTGACATCCGACAGCGCTGAGATTATCGCGTCTTATGCCGAGCGCCCTGAAGGGCATAGTGAATTTCACGGGTTTTTTGCCCGTCTTGAATACTACTGTTTGTCCGGCTGTGAATATAACCGGTCTTTCGAAGGTTCCTTTTCCGTAAAGCTCGGTGTCACTGTCATCGTATAAGGCGTGGGTGCATAATTCTTCGCCTGTAAGTGAAAAAAGTCCTTTTGCATTGGATGTATCTACAGAGAAGTCGCGACACACCCTGAATGCAACTGTTGTGTTTGCGGGAATGCTTATTGTAGAATCTCCGACTTTATATACATGCAGACTATTTACAGGGAATCTCCTGCTTCCGCTGTCCATTGTCAGAATAACATATTCGTTTCTCGAAAATGCAACAGTGAACAAATTGGGCTCGGAGGGTTTTACCTTACATTCATAAGTAGTCATATCATAGTTTCCTACAGAAGCACGGGCAAGTGCCTCTGTGAGATTTTGAGGCATATCGTACATAAGATGCGAACCATCTGTTATGGGATCTTTTGGATACATATAATAAGTGCCGGGAGCTTCGCATACAAACTTATCTTTATCTATGCGGACGTAAGACATATTGTCCTTGATTTCTATCTGGGAAACATCCGGTGAATTTGTAAGGTCTAAGTTTTCCAGATATGGATCGGTGTTGTCTAATTTGTCAAGAAGAATAAAGTATGTATCATCTGCCTCTATTATCTTGCTTGCAGAGGAATAACCTTCTTTTGAAGCTTCAATTTTCATTGATGTCATTTCCGAAAACAGTTGGAGATTAACGCCTAAAAAACCATTTTTATCTGTTGTGCCCAGATAAGTCTCGTCTCTTTTTACACATTCTGCAGATTCATCAACATCATAAGTTATTATAGTAATTGCAGCGTCCTCTACAGGAGTATACTCATTGCTGTTCCGGAGAACGAAAAATGACATTTTTTTACTGTGTTCAACTATGCCGACTTCATCAAAGGAATCGGAAATTATTTTGATTTCATCCTCCGTCATACCCATTAATTGAGCTTTTGCCAATACATTATAGCGAACATCCCAGAAATCGCTTGAAGCATCATAACCGTCCATAGAGTTAAACCAAAGCTTTTCAAGTCTGGATATATCCTTGATGCCTTTATCCCACATAAGGAAGGCTGCGTGGCTTATTATAGTACTGTTTTCGTAGATACTGCCCTGGATAAAATAGTCACGACCGCTTTTTTTAGGATCCTGATATTTTACCTTATATTCAGGGTTTTTTGCATATTTATCTCCCCAGCTTGCCGCTGTTTCTTTTGCGTGGGGATCTTTAATGTTTCTCTTACCGCCTTCTACTGACATATCGCCTATAATCCAATCGGGAACGCCGTTTCCTTTAATCTGCGCTTCTGCAAAAATGCCCATGATGTCGGAATAAGCCTCGTTAATTGAGCCGGTAAGACCGTAATATTGCTTTGTAAGCTCGGGAGATTTTGAAGCAAACACTCTGTGGGTAAATTCATGAGCCACTACGTCTAACGACTCAGCATAATTTACCTTATGTGTTTTACCGTCTATGCCCGTAAAATCCTTATTCCCGACGCCGAATTTAATGATAATGTTACCCGAACTTGTTTCCTTGGAAGAAGCGTTTTCTACAAAGTCGGAAAAATCATTATTATACAAAGGAATCCATACATTAATTGGTGCGGGGTTGTTATTCTGACCGCTGGTTAAAATGAAATCAAAACGTTCCGGATCGGCATAATAATCGTACACCTGTCCTGTATATACATGGGCTGTGGCAGCTAGCCGGAAGTCATCATAGCCGTCATTGTTTTTATCAACGTTACCTTTGCTGTTTTCATCTATCTCATAGGAAGGTGGGGAGAGTTTTTTGTGTTGCTTGGTTTTTATACCGCGGATCGGATCTTCAAGAATATATGTGTCGCCTTTCTTAGTTACATCCGCCACTATATCATTTCCGGAAGGGTCTTCTGTCGTATAGTATTTGTGTTCGGCTTTTGCCATGGTGGCGGTTGAAAATTCTCTTACTATTTCGCCGCTTGATGTGTCGATTATAATGTTATAGCCATCAAAATCATTTTCAATTTCTGCCGC
>JAUNRD010000017.1:0-264 GCA_030535815.1 Clostridia bacterium | reverse complement strand
CAAAAGGCTCTGTATCAATAGAATAAATAACCTGCTTTAAACTGCCGGATTGTATTTTATAGCCTTCATAATTTTTCTGGACAATGGCTTTTGCCTCGTCTTTTGTGATTTTAGCTTCGGTTGAAACATCAATACCGCTAAGAAAACCGGAATTAAGAGCTTTAGTATAATTGTCTGAGTCTAAAGTTATACTTACGGTTCTTCCGTATACGGGAATGCCCTCATACATCTGATTGAAAACGAAAATAGTGCTATCTCCGCTCT
>JAUNRD010000272.1:268-3346 GCA_030535815.1 Clostridia bacterium | reverse complement strand
TAAAGCTGTCTCTCACCATCTGCGGTCTGGGATATTCATTTCTCGGTATATTCATAAAAACGCCTCCTTTTACTTTATGATACACCAAATGCCTTTTTTTGTAAATAGCTTTTACTACTGAAAAATTGACTTTTTCTACTAAAGAAAAAACCCCGAAGGCTTCGGAGTTTTATAACACATATTTTAAGATAAATACCGTAAGTAAAAGTGACAGCGGAACAATTAAGCGGAATTTCCACTTATTAGTCTTGTGGCGGAATATCACCATTCCGAAAATGCCGCCGATACCGCCTGCAAGCAAGGATATAAGGAGAAGCCAGAATTCAGGAACTCTCCATCCGTTTCTCTTTGCCATAAGCTTATCCCAGCCGTATATCAGGAAAACCAGTGCATTCCACATAGCAAGATATATCACAAATTACCACTCTGCTTTCTTAAAATTTCAAGCACGTGGGAAAAGTCGTCGGGTATCTGACAGGAAAAAGATGCACTTTCTCCCGTTACGGGATGTATAAACATTATTTCCTTCGCGTGGAGAAGCTGTCCTTCAAGTGTAAACTTTTCGTTTTTAATTCCGTAGGTTTTATCCCCCACGATACTGTGGCCGATATGCTTCATATGAACTCTTATCTGATGTGTTCTGCCGGTTTCAAGCTTGCATTTAACAAGGGTATAGCCTGAAAAGCGTTCCTCCACCCAGAAGTGAGTTACGGCGTGACGCCCGTCTTTCACAATAGCCATCTGTTTTCTGTCCTTCGGGTTTCTTCCGATGGGAGCATCAATTTTTCCTTCGTCCTCTTTTATGTTGCCGTTTACAAGGCAATAGTAAATTCTTGAAAGGGACCTGTCAGCAAGTTGCTCTGTCAGGCTTTTATGGGCTTCATCATCCTTGGCAATTACCAAAAGGCCCGTGGTGTCCTTATCAATTCTGTGAACTATCCCCGGGCGGAATTTTCCGTTTATTCCAGAAAGGGAGCCCATACAGTGAAAGAGTGCCGCATTTACAAGTGTTCCCCGTTCATTTCCTGCGGCGGGGTGAACGACCATACCACGGGGCTTATTTACCACAAGAACCGACTCATCCTCGTAGACTATGTCAAGCGGAATGTCCTCAGGCTCTGCTTCTATAGGCGATGGCTCTTCCTCTGTTACGGAAACAATGTCGCCTTCTTTCGTTTTATAATTGCTCTTTACTTCGCTTCCGTTTACTAAGATATTTCCTTCCTCGATAAGTCTTTTTGCATAGGATCGGGATATGGAAGAGTATGCTTCCGATACAAGGACATCTATTCTCTTTTTTTCTTTTGCGGTAAATTCATACGTTTCCATCGGTATCACCGCTGCTTTCAGCCTTTTTTTCTTTCATTTCTGCCACAAAGCAATATATGAGCATCAAAATAACTCCGACAACTATAAAGCAGTCAGCCACATTGAATATTGCAAAATCAATAAGGCAGAAATCAAAAAAGTCCACAACCTCTCCGGTTAAAATTCTGTCAATGAGATTGCCTATCCCTCCGCCGACAATAAAAGATGCCGCGGTAAGATATAACTTATTTTTCTCTTTGCGTTTAACTGTATATCCAATTATAATTCCCAACATAACCAATGTAACCGCAATAAAAAACCATCTTCCGCCGGGAAGCATCCCGAATGATGCCCCGGTATTTTTTACGTAAGTAATGGAAAATACACCTTTTATTACAGGGATAGACTGCGTTATAAACATACTGGAAGAAACAATATATTTTGTCAAGGCATCAATCCCTATGATTCCAAGCACAATCAGTCCCCATGGCAATAAATACATAACTGTCATCCTTTCCGAAAATGATAACAGAATCCGTTTTAAGGATTCTGCACATTAAATTATTCGGCGTTGTTAAGATACTTGACCTGAGCCTCGAAAAGTGCGCTCATCTTCGTTATGAAAAGCTTAACTTCGTTTTCAAGATCTTCTTTTTTTCTCTTAAGCGACTCAATTTCATCATCTGCTCCACGAAGTATTTCTTTAGCTTCAGCTTCAGCGGTTTTCCGCATAAGATCTGCTTCAATACGCGCATTTTCGCGAAGTTCATCGCTGGATTTCTGAGCGGAAACCAGAACATCCCTCAATGTCTCTGTTATTCCTTCACTTTCGGCAAGCTTTGCTTCAAGTTCCTTAATCCTCTTTTTCATATCCGCATGTTCTATGTAAAGCTTACTGTAATCTTTCTTGAGTGTATCAAAGGTTTTATCAACATCTTCAACACTGTAACCTCCGAAAGCCTTTTTTTCAAATTCAATCTGTTCAAGTTCTAAAGGTGAATACATAAAACCATTCCTCTCTATTTATATTTCTTTATTTCTATAAACAATCTGCCCTTTTTACTGAAATCCCCAAGTCTCTTAAGCACTGCCTTGCCCTTTCCTCTGAGCGAAAGCGTGTCCCCTTCAGAAAGCTTTTTATCCGTGGATTCCATAATGCGATAATTTACCGTAACAAGCCCTCTTTTTACGGCTTCGGCAGCATCCGAGCGGGAAAGATTGAAAGAAGCAGCGATAACTGCGTCAGCCCTTAAGGATGCGACGCTTTTTTTAATAACCTCAAACTCCTTTTCAACGGTTACAGCACCACATTCCAATATTTCGTTTTTCACATTACTTCTCTTAACTTGTATGAAATTTTCTTTGATATAGTCTGCCATTTTCCGAAGAACAAAAATATAACAGCACTCATCTTTCTTTACGATATCACCTATGTTATCCCTGGTTATCCCAAGAGCCATCAGGCTTCCGAGAAAATCTCTGTGAGAAAGAGAAGAAAAATCACCTTCTGACTTAATGATGCATACAGGAAAGCCATCTTCGCCTTCCGCTGCAAAGCCTAAAACACTTCTTTCAGCCTCAGGAAAACCGCCGTAAAAAGACATATCCGCAGTCTTGAATGCAATTTCCGCCAAAGCCCTGTCTGCCGGAGATAAAAATCCGGTGAAATAAGGCATATTTCTCTTTCCTGAAAAGGTATATGCATCAAAGGCCTTAGCCAGCATAAGTTTTTCTTCTTCCGTTCTCCCGTGGGCTATAACATCTTGCTTA
>JAUNRD010000272.1:0-258 GCA_030535815.1 Clostridia bacterium | reverse complement strand
ACAACGTTCAATTACTCCTATCAGAATCATAGCAAATACTGCCGAAAAATCAAACGGCATATCACCAAGCGGTGTTTTCATTAAAATTCCTCTTATCGGTTTTAGCACAGGCTCTGTCAACGCACAAAAAAATGCATACACATTGCTGTACCCGAAAAAAGACAAAATACATCTTATGAGTATTATAAATTCATATAACTCAAGAAATCTGTAAAGCAAATACAGCAAAAGATCCATAATCAATAGCTCCAGGGGAAG
>JAUNRD010000271.1 GCA_030535815.1 Clostridia bacterium | reverse complement strand
TTTCTCAGGACGAGGGGCATAAAGCTTTGAAGAAACGATAAAACTGCTTAATGATGCGATACCTATTGAAAAAAATATTTTTGCAGTATTCGGATTTGCAGATATGATGGGGCATAAGTGCAGAAGAGGGGAGCTTTACTCAGAGAGACTCCGTCCTTATATGACGGAACTTAAAAAGACTATCGATTTATATAAAGAGAAAAATCCCGAAGAAGAGGTTTTAATTGTATCTGACCACGGGATGAGCACGGTTAGGAAAAAAATCAACCCTGAGCTAACCAAATATTTCGGAAAGCAGGGGGATAAAACCTATATTGCATACTGCGATACTGCGGTAATGTGTGTGTGGACAAAGGATAAAAATCTGGAGGAAAAGATTGCAGAACATCTTTCATCCATAGAAGAAGGACACTTGCTTACCGAAGAAGAAAGAGCGTATTTTGGTGCGGCGGATAAAAAATTCGGTGACCTTATTTATATTCTTCGTGAAGGTAATGTTTTTGCCGACAACTGGTTTGGTAAGAGTGTTAAAAAGCCTAATCCGGATGGGTCCGGAATGCATGGGTTCTGGCCCGAACGTGAGGCAAAGGATCAGATGGCGTGTATCATCTTAAGTGGAAAAAGAAGAAAACTCAATGACTTGTACGACTATAAAGCTGCCAATAAGCTGATAACAGAGGTTATGAAAGGCGGAGAATAGTATGAAATATTTCCGTAAGGAGAATGTGGCACTTGAAGAGAAGATAGACAGTTATTTTGAGGCGATAGAAAAATATAATAGAGAGCATTTTGAAGGGAAGCTTTCCGTTATGCTTCTGGGAAGTTTGTCAAGAGGAGAAGCTACCTGGGTTAAGGATGGAGAAAATGACAAAATGCTCAGCGATATTGAGTACTTTACAATATATCCCGACGGGTTTATAGCATTTAGTGAATACAACGAAATGTGCGAAAGGGCAAAAAATGAAGTTTTCGGCAATCAGAAATCATCCCTTTTTCATATAGATAATACTTTTGTTAAAAAAGAAGCCCTTTGCTATATGGAAAGAAAGCTTATTACATATGATGCAAAGTGTATGGGTAAAACTGTTGTGGGAGAAGATTGTATTAAGCTTCTTCCTGAAATAACAATTGAAAACATAAATCTTTGCGATATAAAAGATATTTTAACTCACAGAATTTTTTATGTTCTTTATTACGGAAAAGAAATGAGAGAAAACGGAAAAACAGAAGAATATAAATATCTTCTTTCTAAAAATTCTCTCGACCTTATGACGGTTATTTTAGCGCATTACGGAAAAATTGCATCGGGATTTGTGAAGAGGTTTGAAATAATAAAGGACTTAGATATTCCCGAAGAATGGAAAAACTATTTTGCGTATTGCCTTTCCGTAAAGCTTTCGGAGCCTGTGGAAAACAGCTATGCTGTTAACGAGATGGAAAATATTTTTATAGAGATAGTTGAGTTTTTGCATAAAAACTTTAAGGTGCCGCTTAAGAATGTTTTGCTTAACAGAAGGCACGTATTAAAAAGGCGGATGGGTATAGTAAAGCGGGCAATTAAATATTGCTTTATACCGAGATTTAGACATCTTAAAGGACTTATAAAAATATATGATAAAGACAAAGTGCTTAAAGAGATAAATATTAAAAATAATCTTATTATAAACGGCTATCCCATAATATGAAGGAGAAAAATTATGATATTAAAAAAAATAAAATTGCTTATTCAAAAAAATTTTTTATGGCTGATGCACAGGGTTAATTACAAGTATTATGTAAAGCATTATCCATTATACCTTCAAAGCATGGGGGTAAGATTTTCCGGGGATTTATCAAAAACAGGCTTTATAGCCGGAAGTGTTAAGTTTGATTCTGTTGCTTATGCTAAACATATAGAGGTTGGAGAAAACACGACTATATCAGCAAATGTGCTTATTCTTGTACATGATTATTCGATAGGTAGCGCAATACGCTCTATAAGACCTGTGACAAAGGGAGCTATGCCGCACTTTATTAAGGATGTTAAGATAGGAAATAATGTTTTTATCGGTGCAAGGACGATAATTTTGCCAGGCACCACAATAGGTGACAATGTTATTATCGGGGCAGGAAGCGTTGTAAAAGGAAACATACCCGAGGGAGTTATTATTGCAGGAAATCCTGCGAAAATTCTTAAAACAACAGAAGAATATGCAAGGCTTCATCTTGAACTGGGAGATTTTGAAGGAACACTGCCGGAAGAAAATTGATTTGATTTTGGAGTGAAAGAAGGCAAAAGATAGTGAATAAAACAGCAAAAAATTCGATGATATATCTTTCCGGAACTGTTACTACAGGTATTCTGAGCTTTATAAGTACATTAGTTCTTACAAGGGTATTCTCTCAAAAAGTATATGCGATGTACGGACTGCTTACAACTTTTCATACAATGTTTACTATGATAGTTTCGTTTGGATATGATTCTGCTTATATGAGATTTTACTATAAGCAACCCTTTACCGGTAAAAGGTATCTTGCTGAATGTCTGAAGGTTCCGGCTGTGCTGTTTGTGCTTTCGGCATTACTGCTTGTGGAGCCGGGGCAACATATTATACGATTTATATTTGAGGAACGACTTGCACGTTATATTGCACTGCTCCTTATAGTATACTTTTTCTTTTCGTTTATAAGTAGATTCAGCTTGCTTACAGCACGGATGGAAGAACGTGCAGGGAATTTTGTAATAAGTAATTTTGTGGGAAAAGTCGGCTTTTTGGGAATTCTGGCAATAGTATTTTTTATTGCCGGAAGTGTGTCTTTTGATTGGGTAATTATTTCGCATGCGATTGCAGCTGTCATGGCTACAATGATTAATCTTGTGGTTTACAAAAAAATATGGAATAGAAAGAATGAGAAGTCAGAGACTTTTGAGAGGATTGAACTCTTAAAATATGGATTTCCGATAATGGTAAACAGTGCTGTTGCTTTGTCAACTCCGTTTGCAGAAAAGCTTATAATAAAGGGGCTTGCCGGATGGGAAATTTTGAGCGTTTATACAGCTGCTGCTATTTTCCAGACTGTTGTGCTTCTTTTAGTTGCGACTATAACCAATATATGGACTCCTCTGGTTTTTAAAATATGCGAGGACGAAAAAAAATTCAAACATATATTGCATAATTTCGGAATGGTAGCAACAATTCTTATGGCATTAGGCACTTCAATGTGCATTTTGCTTCGCAGGTGGCTTGTTTTACTGCTTGACGAAAAGTATTTTTCTGTTCATATAATAGCACCGGTAATGCTTCTTGCAGCATGCTTTAATATGCTGTTTGTGATTTATTCTGTGGGAATAAATATTAAGAAGAAGACCTGGCA
>JAUNRD010000270.1 GCA_030535815.1 Clostridia bacterium | reverse complement strand
TACATACTTTCCTTTGTTTACGCCCTCATCCTTGACAACAAGAAAATCAAAAACGGCGAAAAATTCAAACCCGTCGGAACAATCGCGGCAATTCCCTGCGGTATTCTTACGGTTCTTGTGTTCCTTGTTCCTGATTTTATCCGTCAGAATCCTACCGTCCTTCTTGCATATATGATTATTCTTGCCCTCGTTCAGGGCGGCTGCTTCTACTTCGGTAACACGGTCAATATGGTGGCAATGGTTATGTCGCCCGACCTTAAGGAAAGAGAAAACGAGTATCCTCTGACAACTCCCACTGCTCCCGGAGATGAATTTACAGTTACAGAATCGCTTGCCGTTTCCCAGGGCAAACTTTGCATAGGCTTCACGACTCCGGTGCCTTCTGCAATGAGCGAGGATTATCCTGCATTAATGGTTTACAATTCAATTTTCGGCGGAGGAGCCCACTCTAAGCTATTTATGAATGTACGTGAAAAGCTTTCTCTTGCCTATTACGCAGGAAGCAGCTATGAACGCTCTAAGGGTATAATCATAGTATCCAGCGGTATAGAAAGCAAAAACTTTGAAAAAGCAAGAGATGAAATTTTCCTTCAGCATAAAGCTATGACAGAAGGAGATATAACCGATACAGAGCTTTCGGTTTCCAAAAAAGCTCTGATTAACTCTCTCAAGGCAGCAGGAGACTCTGTAGGTTCAATTGCAGCATTCTACCTTTCTTCCATTTTACAGAATATGACGCTTACAAAGGAAGAGCTTGCAGAAAGAATAGACAGTATCACAAAGGATGATGTTGTCAGAGTCGGAAAAAACATAGCTCCCAAAACAATTTATTTCCTGAAAGGAGCTGACAGATAATGTATTTTACAGAAAAATATTACTCCGACATGAAAGAGACTCTCTATGTAGGTGAGCATAAAAGCGGCCTTATGGTTTACGTTCTTCCCAAAACCGGCTTTACCAAAAGTTATGCAATCCTCGCCACACGCTATGGCTCGGTTAACAACCACTTCACCGCTCCAGGTGATACCGAACCCACAAAAATTCCCGACGGAATTGCCCACTATCTTGAACACAAGATGTTCGACCAGGAAGACGGAAGCAATGTTTTTGACAAGTTTTCAGCCTACGGTGCCAACGCCAATGCTTTCACCGGTTTTACCATGACTGCATATCTTTTCTCGGCGGCATCCAACTTCTATGAGAATTTAGAATCACTCCTTGATTATACCATGCACCCATACTATACCGATGAAACAGTGGAAAAAGAGCAGGGCATAATCGGCCAGGAAATAAGGATGTACGAAGATGAGCCCGACTGGAATGTGTACTTCAATGCACTCCGTGCAATGTATAATGTAAATCCTGTTAATATTGATATAGCCGGAACAGTGGAATCCATTGCTGAAATCACCAAGGAAAAACTTTATAAATGCTATAACACCTTCTACCATCCTTCAAATATGGTTCTTTTTACAACAGGTGCCGTTAACCCCACAAAAGTAGGAGAATATGTAGAACGGTTAATTTCTGCGGACTCGAATCCCGGCGAAATAATAAACCATTTCCCCGAGGAGCCTTGCCATATTGCAAAAAAAGAAATAAAAGAATATTTTGATATCGGAACTCCCCAGTTTGTGGTTGCTTTCAAAGATAGCGTTATTCCTGAAAAGGGTGATGACTATGTGAAAACCGATGCAGAAATGAGCATTCTCCTTGAAGTTCTTGCCGGACGCGGAAGTCGACTTTATAACTCTCTTTATGAGCAGAATCTTATAAACGACGGCTTTGATGCCTCTTACGAAGGCGAATTGATCTATGCATTTTCTGCATTTTCAGGAGAGAGCCGGAATCCGGATGCAGTGTATAAAGCAATTTGCGATGAAGTTGTACGCCTTAAGACAGACGGAATCGACAAATCTTCTTTTGAACGTGCAAAGCGTGTCTGCTACGGCAGAGCAGTATCGCTCTTTGACAGGCAGGAAAGCTTTTCCAATGCTTTCTGCCGTTTTGCAACAAAGGATGCTGATCTTCTCACCTATCCTTCCTTTGTCGGAAAAGCAACTTATGAAGATATAACAAAAAGGCTGAATCAGCTTGATCCCGAAAGGTGCGTCCTTTCCGCTATCTATCCTAAAAAGGAGGCTTAAGCATGAAAACCCATGTTGAGTTTCCAAATCTCGGTATCGACCTTACGCTAAACCGCAGAATGATAGAATTTGATGCATTGGGTGGCGGCATATACTATTATGCCGTCATCATATGCCTGGGCTTTTTCCTGGCATGGCTCTACATAAACGCCAAAGAAAAAAAAGCCGGAAAAAGCACCGAACCAATACTGGATATGATTCTCTACGCACTTCCGGCCGCCATAATCTGTGCAAGACTATACTATGTCATATTTTCCTTTGACAGCTATAAAGATAACCTTTCGGATATTTTCAAAGTATGGGAAGGCGGACTTGCGATTTACGGTGGAGTTATAGGTGCAATGACGGTTATTATAATATACTGCAAAGCAAAAAAGCTCTCCGCCCTTCACTATCTTGATCTGGTTTCCATGGGCCTTTTTATAGGTCAGTCTGTTGGCCGCTGGGGAAACTTCGTAAACGGAGAAGCCCACGGATCACTTTGCGGCGACAACTTTATTTTAGGTATGTGCATTAATGGCGAAGGCCCATTCCATCCCACTTTTTTATATGAATCCGTACTTAATCTGACAGGTTTTTTAGTCATTCATTTTCTGTCCAAGAAGGTTAGATTTGAAGGCTTTTGTTTTTACTTCTATCTTACCTGGTACGGTATCATCCGTTTCTTTATCGAAGGTCTTCGCACAGACAGTCTCTATATCCCTGGAACGGAAATAAGAATGAGTCAGGCACTCTCTTTAATACTCTTCATAGCAGGTGTGCTGATGCTTATAATAAATATTAAAAAAAATCAACAAAAAATATCAGAAGAACAATAAAATTCCTTTGACTTGACTTGCCTTTTATGGTAAAATGACATTATAATGGATAAATATCACTATAAGGAGGTTTAACTATGACCATTATGAAAAAGGCTTTGTGTCTTATTCTGGCATTTTGCATGCTTTCAGTTCCCGTAAGCTTTGCAGAAGACACAGCCACAGCAACTGCTTCCGCTGCTGCGACAGAAGAAGCCTCAACCGAGTTCTCAGATATAAATTATTCAACTCCAACCGGTGTTGCCGTTGAAGCTCTGGTTGAAAAAAATATCATCACAGGTTTTCCTGACGGTACATACAAAGCCGACCAGACCTTAACCCGTGCTGAATTTGCAAAAATAATCGTATGCTTTTTAGGAAGCTCTACAGAAAGTAATCAGGATTCCGGA
>JAUNRD010000269.1 GCA_030535815.1 Clostridia bacterium | reverse complement strand
GTTGAAATAAAGGAAGGAGACACTCCCGAAATTCTCCAAAAGAGAGTAATGGAAGAAGCTGAATGGAAAATCCTTCCTCTGGCAGTTGAAAAAGTGGCAAGTGAACATATTTAACAGACAAATTGAAAAGTTGAATCGGAGGTATTAAAATGGCTTTATTTGATTTATCAAAACTTTTATCTGAAAATACATATCCCGGACGCGGTATCGTAATCGGTACATCCGCTGACGGAAAAAATGCGATGATTGCATATTTTATAATGGGACGAAGCGAAAACTCCCGAAACAGAGTTTTTGAAAGCTTTGAAGGCGGAATGAGAACAAAGGCTTTTGATGAATCAAAGCTACAAGATCCCAGTTTAATTATCTACAATCCTTATCTTGCACTTCCCGGTTGCGACATCATAACAAACGGCGATCAGACAAATACAATATATGACTTTATGAAGGACGGAAAAACCTTCGAGGAAGCCTTGATGACAAGAGAGTTTGAGCCGGATGCACCCAACTTCACACCCCGTATTTCAGGCGCACTTTACTATAATGACAAGGCATTTACCTATAAAATGTCCATACTTAAGAGTGCAAACGGAAATCCTGAGGTTTGTAACCGCTTCTTCTACAACTACGGAATGCGCAGGGGAATAGGCCACTTTATTCACACCTATAAGTGCGACGGAAATCCCATTCCTTCCTTCTACGGCGAGCCTGAAGAAGTTAAGCTTCCCAATACCGCAAAGGAGCTTGCTGATTTAGTATGGGAAAACTTAAATGAGGATAACAAGGTTTCTCTTTTCGTAAGAACAGTTTGCTTGGAAAGCGGAAAATCAGAAGATATTATAATAAATAAGAATAAGTGAGGGTATAAAAATGAAAGAATTTGAACTTAAATACGGTTGTAATCCAAATCAGAAGCCTTCTAAAAT
Source organism: Clostridia bacterium (assembly GCA_030535815.1). GTDB lineage: Bacteria > Bacillota > Clostridia > CAKSNL01 > HGM11501 > HGM11501. Next base: position 2,436 of record JAUNRD010000269.1, on the reverse strand, counting down.
ATATATGAAAGACGGATCGGAGCTTCCCATTGAAATATTAAACGGCAAGCCCGGCTACATCAACTTCCTTGATGCCTTTAACAGCTATCAGCTCGTTAAGGAATTAAAGGAAGCACTTGGCCTTCCTGCTGCTACAAGCTTCAAGCACGTAAGCCCCACAAGTGCGGCAGTAGGCGAGGTTTTATCCGATAAACTTAAGAAAGCCTGCTTCGTTGACGATATCGAAGGTCTTGACGAATCCCCCCTTGCATGTGCATATGCAAGAGCAAGAGGAACTGACAGAATGTGCTCCTTCGGTGACTGGGTTGCACTTTCCGACGTTTGCGACGTTACAACAGCAAAGCTTATTCAGAGAGAAATTTCCGACGGTGTTATCGCTCCCGGCTATACAGACGAAGCTCTTGAAATCTTAAAGACCAAGAGAAAGGGCGGCTACAACATCGTAAAGATTGACCCTTCCTATGTTCCGGCTGAAGTTGAAACAAAGGAAGTTTACGGCATCACCTTCCAGCAGGGAAGAAACAACTTCAAAATTGACGAAGAGCTTCTTTCAAATATCGTAACTGCAAATAAGGAAATGCCCGACGGCGCTAAGCGCGACCTTATAATTGCATTAATCACATTGAAATACACTCAGTCAAACTCCGTTTGCTATGCATATCAGGGTCAGGCAATCGGCGTTGGTGCAGGTCAGCAGTCAAGAATCCACTGCACACGTTTAGCGGGTACAAAGGCTGATACCTGGCATATGCGTCAGTATGACAAGGTATTGAACCTTCCCTTCAGAGACGACCTCGGAAGAGCTGACAGAGACAACGTAATTGACGGATATATAAACAGAAACGAAGAGGATGTTTGCGCAGAAGGTAACTGGCAGAAGTATTTCACACAGCGTCCCGAGCCTCTGACAGATGATGAAATCAGAGCATATCTTGACACCATTACAGGTGTTGCACTTGGCTCCGATGCATTCTTCCCCTTTGATGATAACATCGAAAGAGCAAAGAGAAGCGGTGTTTCCTACATTGCAGAGCCCGGCGGCTCCATCCGTGACGATGTTGTAATTTCCACCTGTGACAAGTACAATATGGTTATGGCATTTACCGGAATGAGACTTTTCCACCACTGATAAGGGAGGATTCTTAAATGAAATTAATGGTTGTTGGCGGTGGCGGAAGAGAACACGCCATAATTAAAAAGTTGAAAGAAAACAAAGATGTTGAAAAAATCTATGCACTTCCCGGAAACGGCGGAATTGCAATGGATGCAACCTGCGTTGATATCGGCGCAAAGGAAATTGAAAAAATCGTTGAATTTGCAGTTTCCGAAAAAATCGACTATGCGGTTGTTGCACCCGACGACCCTTTGGTATTAGGTGCGGTTGATGCCCTTACGGAAGCGGGAATTCCCTGCTTCGGTCCCGATAAAAAGGCGGCAATAATTGAAGGAAGCAAGGTTTTTTCAAAGAATTTAATGAAAAAATATCACATTCCCACAGCGGAATATGAGGTATTTTCCGATATGGATGCGGCACTTAAATATTTGGACACAGCGCCCATCCCCACAGTTATAAAGGCTGACGGTCTTGCCCTCGGTAAAGGCGTAATAATCGCTATGACGCGCGAGGAGGCAAAAGCTGCCGTTAAGTCCATGATGGAGGATAAGGTTTTCGGAAAGAGCGGAGATAATATCGTTATCGAAGAATTTCTGACAGGTCCCGAGGTTTCTGTTTTGGCATTTACCGACGGATACGTTGTAAAGCCCATGGTTTCCTCAATGGACCATAAGAGGGCAGGGGATAACGACACCGGTCTTAACACCGGCGGTATGGGAACAGTTGCACCCAACCCCTATTATACAAAGGATATTGCCGATGAGTGTATGGAAAAGATTTTCCTTCCCACAATCGAGGCAATGAAAAGCGAAGGAAGAACCTTTAAGGGCTGTCTCTATTTCGGACTTATGCTCACCGAAAAAGGCCCCAAGGTTATCGAATACAACTGCCGCTTCGGCGATCCCGAAACCCAGGTTGTGCTTCCCTTGATGGAGTCTGACCTTCTTACCGTAATGAAGGCAGTAACAGAGGAAAAGCTTTCCGAAACCGAAGTAAAGTTCGGGTCTGGCAGTGCCTGCTGTGTAATTATGGCGTCAAAGGGCTATCCCGAAAGCTATGAAAAGGGCTTTGTTATGACAATTCCTTCCGAAATTTCAGGCAACGTATACGTTGCGGGAGCTAAATTGGAAGACGGCAAGCTTTTAACAAACGGCGGAAGAGTGCTTGGTGCAACCGCAACCGATGAAAATTTAGCGGGCGCAATCGAAAAAGCCTAAGGCATTGTTAAGAAAATCAGCTTCGACAACGCTTATTACAGAAATGATATAGGACAGAGAGCACTTAAAGCAATAAAATAAACGGAGGAAGAAAATGGTATACAG
>JAUNRD010000016.1:8760-15129 GCA_030535815.1 Clostridia bacterium | reverse complement strand
ATAAAAGGGAAAAGCGCAGCTTTTCCCTTTTCTTTAAGGAGCGGTGCTTATGTGTAAAAGGTGCAGCTGGGTTAATCTTAAAAATGAAAAGTACATTAAATATCACGATGAGGAATGGGGAAGGCTTCTGACGGAGGACGACAGGCTTTATGAGCTTTTGATTTTAGAATCCTTTCAGGCGGGGCTTTCCTGGGAATGTATCCTTAACAAAAGGGAGCATTTCAGGGCTGCGTTTGACAATTTTGACATTGATAAGGTAAGTGCCTATGGCGAAGAAAAAATTGCGGAGCTTATGGAAAATCCCCTTATAATAAGAAACCGCCTTAAAATTAAGGCGGCAATAAAAAACAGCAGTATATTTAAGGAAATCGTGAAGGAGAAGGGCTCATTCTACGGATATTTAAAAAGCTTTGCGCCAGAAATTGTTTTTGAGGATTTTACTGAGAGGACAACATCGTCGCTTTCCGACGCCATATCGGCGGACCTTAAAAAGCGGGGGATGAGCTTTGTGGGCTCTACCATTATATATTCCTATCTGCAGTCCATGGGAATAATAAACGGACATTCAAAGGATTGTATGTGCTACAGGAGATAAAAAACGCCCGGAATCGGGCGTTTTTTAGTGTGAAATGGGAAATGTTGTCAACAAAAAGAAGCTTCGGATCGTGGTGAGGGCAGGAACGGTATAAACCATTCACTCCCGCTCGCTACCAAAGCTTCTGACATTATGATGCCATAAAAATATGTTGATTAGATGTTGGCTGATCACCGCCATATAATTAAGAAAAATTTTTTTGTTAAGGGGACAGGGGGATTGCGATTTCCCCCTTCATCCCCTTAACAATCCCCACTACCCCTTGAAACGCTTAATTTAGTTTATTTAAAAAAAGAATATTTTAATTTATATTAAGGGAATAATTTGGACGAAAAAATAAAACCCTAAAGTTGAATGCTGATAGTAAGCTCCAATTGCTTACCCGATTAGACAACTTAGGGTTTGACACCATTATACATCAAAGCCGTAATGTTGTCAAGGAAATGCAAAGAAGAGTTGCTTTCAAAGCGTAGCCGGCTTTCTACACCGAATCACGATGGAAGAATGACAGATGTGAGGAAGGGGTGAAAAAGCCCCTTTTTCTATTGACAAAAGCACCAAATTATAATATAATTAAATAGTTAACGGTTAAGATGTTAATTATTAACGCCTTAACTGTCTTCTATTTATTTCAGGAGGTGACCTATGGAGAAAAATACAAAGGAAAAAAGTCTCTATCACGAGGCGGTGGGACTTTTTATGTGCACAGACCGTTTGCACAAAAAAGTTGTTGAAAAAAGACTTGAAGAAATTAAGCTTCACAGAAGTCAGCACGTGATGCTTATGCATCTGCACCGTTTCGGAAAGGCAGTTTCCCAGAAGGAGCTGGCAGAGTCTCTTTCCATAACACCTGCGGCTGCCGCAGTTTCTGTTAAGAAGCTTATCGAGGGAGGATATATCGAGAGAAAAACCTCCGACAAGGATGCAAGATACAACGAGGTTACAATTACGGAAAAAGGCAGAAACGTTGTTATGCGCTCACGGGAAATTTTCGACTCCATCGACAAGGATATGGTGGCGGGAATAACTGAGGATGAGCTTATTGCATTTATCGAAACCCTTAAAAAAATGAAAGAAAATCTAAAAGAGAAAGGACAGATTAAATGAAACGGTGGACTAAATACATAAAACCGTATCTATTATATTTCATCTTGGGGCCTCTTTGTATGATTATCGAGGTTGTGGGAGAAGTTTTTATGCCCCGCTTTCTTGCAGGAATCATCAATGAAAGCGTTGCAAAGGGCATAGGCTTTTCCATTGAAATGGCGCTTTGTATGATAGGGCTTGCCCTCATTATGATGGCAGGCGGTGTCGGCGGTGCATATTTCGGTGCAAAGGCATCGGTTAATTTTGCAGCGGATTTAAGGCAGGATATCTATAAAAGGGTACAGGGCTTTTCCTTTGCAAACATCGACAAGTTTTCAACAGGCTCCCTTGTTACCCGTCTTACCAACGACGTAACCCAGGTGCAGAACTTTGTGAATATGCTTCTTCGTATGTTCCTTCGCTCGCCGGGTATGCTTATCGGTGCGCTTATTATGGCGATAAGGTTAAAGCCGTCTCTGGCGGTGGTTTTGGCTGTTACAATACCCCTTATGCTTGTTACGGTTATATTTATCATAAGAACCGGCTTTCCCAGATTCGGAAAAATGCAGGTCAAGGTAGATAAGCTTAATTCGACGGTGCAGGAGAACATCACCAATGTCCGTGTTGTAAAATCCTTTGTCCGTGAGGAGCACGAAATTGACAAGTTTGAAACTGCAAATGCCGACCTTAAAGAGGCAAATATGTCCGCCGTTAAGGTTATGATTTTTATGGGTCCCGTAATGACCATATTTATGAATTTCACAACCCTTGCGGTTTTGTGGTTCGGCGGAAAAATGGTGCTTGATGTGGATTTCCCCATGCCCATCGGCGACCTTTCCTCCTTTATTACATACGTTACCCAGATTTTATCATCATTAATGATGGTAACGATGATGCTTATGCACTCATCCCGTGCCCTTGCTTCTGCAAGAAGAATTAAAGAGGTGCTGGATGAAAAGTCAGACATTACGGATGAGGATGCAAAGTATCCCGAGCTTAAGGTGACACGCGGCGAAGTGGAATTTCGAGATATGTCCTTCCGCTATTACAAGGACAGCCCCGACGAGGTGCTTAAAAACATCAATGTAAAAATTGATGCAGGGGAGACGGTGGGTATAATCGGTTCCACCGGCTGCGGGAAGACAACGCTTGTTTCAATGATACCGAGGCTTTATGATCCGGATTCGGGCGAGGTTTTGGTTGACGGTGTACCGGTATCGGAGTACAGCCTTAAAAACTTAAGAGACGGCGTCGGTATGGTGCTTCAGAAAAACATATTATTCTCAGGTACCATCCGTGACAATCTTTTATGGGGCGATGAAAACGCCACGGAAGAGGATATTGTAAAGGCAAGTGAAAGTGCCCAGGCGAGAGGTTTTATAGAAGCATCCTCCGAAGGTTATGAAAAGGAGCTTGAGCAGGGCGGTGTAAACGTGTCCGGCGGTCAGAAGCAGAGACTTTGCATTGCAAGAGCTTTAATTAAAAAACCGAAAATTTTAATTCTGGACGACTCCACCAGCGCAGTTGATACAGCTACGGAAGCAAAGATAAGGGCAGCGCTGAAAGAGGAAATTCCCGACTCCACAAAGATTATTATCGCGCAGAGAATTTCCTCCGTTATGGAAGCGGACAAAATCATTGTTATGGACGACGGCGTGATTACCGGTATCGGAACTCACGAAGAGCTTCTCTCATCCAACGAGGAATATAAGGAAATTTATACCTCGCAGATGTCGGGTAAGGAGGTGTGAGCCGTGGCAAGAAGCATTGAAGAACTTAAAAAGCAGTATAACACAGGTCACAATCCGATGGGACCGGGCGGCCCCGGCAGAGGTCCCGGTGGTCCCGGCAGAGGCGGTCCCATGGCAAGAGGTCTCGGCGGTAAGCCGAAGGATACAAGCAAAACCGTAAAGAGGCTGTGGAAGTATATGGCAAGCTACAAGTTCAAGCTTGCGCTCGTTATGCTCCTTATGGTTACCCACACGGTAACGGCACTTTTCGGCTCCTTTATGCTGGCACCGATAATCGACAAAATCGCCCTTACGGCATCGCCCGATGCGGAGGTTGATGTAAGTGCACTTGAGGCATTTGCGGACAGAATAATAAGCTCACTTTCAGAATCTGAGCTTCTTTCGGGAATTTTTGCATCCGGCAGGCTTTACGAGGTTTTAACCTATATGGTAGCGGGGATAATTATCCTTCTTTCAATCTACCTTGTGGGTGCTCTGGCTGGATATTTTCAGTCGAGGCTTATGCTTTCCATCACTCAGGGCTCTTTGGAGAGGATAAGAAACGAGCTTTTTGCAAAGCTTCAGTCCCTTTCCTTAAAGTATTTTGACAACGAAAGCACAGGCGACGTTATGAGCCGTTTTACAAACGACGTTGACAACATCGGTATGATGCTGGATAACTCTCTTGTATCGCTTATTTCGGGCTCAATTTCTTTAATCGGTACATTTATATTTATGATAACCACAAACTGGGTGCTTACAATGGTGACGATACTCTTTGTTCCCATCTTTGTTTTCGGCGGTGCGGCAATTGCGAAAAAGGGCCGTCGCTTCTACAAGGGACAGCAGGCATCATTGGGCGCGGTTAACGGATATATTGAGGAAAGCGTAACCGGTCAGAAGGTTGTAAAGGTGTTTAATCACGAAAGCGTGTGCGAGGATGAATTTCTGCTACTTAACAACGACCTTCGTGACACTCAGCTTAAGGCGCAGTTTTACGGCGGTATTATGGGCCCCGTTATGGGAAATACCAGCCAGATTACCTATGCCATCACCGTGGGAATCGGCGGTATTATGATGATAACAAGCGGATTTACACCCGGTGCACTTACGGTTTTTGCCAACTATTCAAGGCAGTTTGCCCAGCCCATCAATATGATTTCGATGCAGATGACTAACGTGTTTTCCGCCCTTGCAGGTGCAGAGCGAGTGTTTAAGGTTATGGATACCGCTCCCGAGGTTCCCGACAGTGCTGATGCGGTTACTATGGGCGAAATTAAGGGTGAGGTTATCCTTAAAAATGTAGACTTCGGCTATAATGAAGACAGGCTGATTCTTAAAAATCTTTCCGTTGTGGCTAATCCCGGTGAAAAGGTTGCCTTTGTAGGCTCAACCGGTGCGGGAAAAACCACCATCACAAATCTTATCAACAGATTTTACGATGTGGGAAGCGGAGAGATAACCATTGACGGAGTGCCGATTAAGGACTATACAAGGGAGTCCCTTCGTAAAAACATTGCAATGGTGCTTCAGGATACTCATCTTTTCTCCGGCACCATTATGGAAAACATCCGTTACGGCAGACTTGATGCCACGGATGAAGAGGTTATCGCCGCGGCGAAAACCGCCAGCGCTCACAGCTTTATTATGAGGCTTTCCAAGGGCTATGACACGGAAATTATGGGGGACGGACAGAATCTTTCCCAGGGTCAGAGGCAGCTACTTAACATTGCCCGTGCGGCAATAAGCAAGGCACCCATTTTAGTGCTTGACGAGGCCACAAGCTCTGTTGATACCCGTACGGAAATGCACATCGAGCACGGTATGGACCGCCTTATGAAGGAGCGCACCACCTTTGTAATTGCTCACAGACTTTCCACCGTAAGAAATGCGGATAAAATTATCGTTCTTGAAAAGGGCGAAATTATGGAAGAGGGAACTCACGACGAGCTTCTCAAATTAAAGGGTCGCTATTACGAGCTTTATACAGGTAAAAAGGAACTTGATTAAATAAAAAATCCCCGATAAGGGGATTTTTTATTTGGCGGAACGCCTGCAACACCAAAACCTGAAAAGGGGAAGAAATGGTAAGTTCTGAAGGGTACGTATGGCTGCGTTGGAGGATTATTTGACAAATTCTAAGTTTCAAAGTATAATAGTCTTATGGATACCGGAGAAATCAACTGAGCTGTTCTTGAAAACATAGGGGTTGGAAACGATATGTCAGAACAAGAATATGCCTTGCTGTCGTCAGCCATAATGGCGAAAAATGCGGGGACAAAAGAAAGTAAATTAAAGCCGATTGATTATGTTTTCGCGGCATAGAAATTTTACGTATATCGTAATAAATCTTTAGGAGTATTTGAAAAAAGTACTTGAATTTGATACGGCAACAGCTGCTTATAGAATAAAACTTGTAATGGAGGTAATCGATAGTGGCAAACTCATTAACACAGACCGAACTGGACTTAATACGTGGCTTAATGATATTTGGAGTAGAGCGCGAGGCTATAATAGGAATAATGATAGCACTAAAAGACGAAGATTCTCAGTGGCAGATGATAGATTTTATGGTAGCGCATCAACAGGCGACACAGGAAGATATTCTGGAAGAGCTGGTGAGGATTATCAAAAATCGATAATCAAATACTCATTAAGCCCATTAGACACAGATATCGAAGAGCTTACTCCAGAACGCAAAAGAGAAATTTTAAAACAGTTTGAAAAGGACCGCGTAGGTCTTGACAAAGTATCAGCTAAACAGGCTTGGGGAGAAAGAGCTGTACGATGATGTTGCAATATATCAACAGAAAAACGGTTGGGCGTTGCCCAACCGTTTACTTATTCATATATTCATAAAGCTCAGTCATATAGTTATAATGATGGAACTGTTTTTTATGTACCATATCAGAAAGCTCTTTGGAGGATACCCATTTTACTGCCTGAACCTCTTCCTCC
>JAUNRD010000016.1:0-8750 GCA_030535815.1 Clostridia bacterium | reverse complement strand
CATTGAGATTTCTGAGATTCCGACGTTTTTATGTACGGCATAAACATAAACAAAATTGTTTCTGCCGCGGTATTTCTTTATGAGTATCAGCTCATCATCCCCTGCTTTTATGCCAAGCTCCTCGGAAAGCTCCCTCTTTGCGGCATCTATTTCTGTTTCGCCGCTTAACGCAGAGCCGCTTGTGGCTGCCCACATTCCGGGAAGAATATCCACCGTGTCGCTTCGCTTCTGAATGAGGGCTTTCTTTTTATCGTTTATCACCCAGACGTGTATTACCAGGTGAAACTGCCCTTCCTTCAAGGCGTTTGCTGATCTAATAACTGTTTCTCCGGTAGGTTCTCCGGCAGAATTCAGAATATCCCATTTTTCCATACGGAGAGCCTCCTTTCTCTTACAGTGTGCCGAGGTTTGCTGCCTTTAAGTACTCGTTGATGAAGCCGTCAATTTCTCCGTCCATTACGGCATCAATGTTACCAACTTCAAAGTTTGTTCTGTGGTCCTTTACCATTGTGTAGGGGCAGAATACGTAGGAACGTATCTGGCTTCCCCAGGCATTGTCCTTCTGAACGCCTTTGATGTCGGAAATTTTTTCATAATGCTCACGCTCCGCAATTTCAACAAGCTTGGATTTAAGCATTTTCATGGCTGTTTCCCTGTTCTGAATCTGGCTTCGCTCGTTCTGACAGGAAACAACGATGCCGGTGGGAATGTGAGTTATTCTTATTGCGGATTCCGTCTTGTTAACGTGCTGACCTCCCGCACCGCTGGAACGGTAGGTATCAACCCTTAAGTCGTCGGGATTGATTTCTACGTTTAAGTCCTCGTCAATTTCGGGGATTACTTCGCAGGATGCGAAGGAGGTATGACGGCGGCTTGCAGAGTCGAAGGGGGAGATACGAACCAAACGGTGAACTCCGTTTTCTGCCTTGGCATAGCCGTAGGCATTTTCGCCTTCAATGGAAAGAGTTGCGCTCTTTACGCCTGCTTCTTCTCCGTCAAGGCAGTCAAGAAGCTTTACGGTGAAGCCTTTACGCTCAGCCCAGTGCTCATACATACGAAGGAGCATTTCAGCCCAGTCGTGAGCTTCTGTTCCGCCGGCACCTGCGTGGATTGTCATAAGTGCATTGTTTCTGTCATAGGGACCGGAGAGGAGGGTTTCAAGGCGCAAATCCTCAAGGGATTTTTCGAAAGCCTCAATTCCTGCTGCAAGCTCCTCAAGGACGGATAAGTCCTCCATCTCGTCACCAAGCTCGCAAAGTGCGGTAAGGTCTTCCCAGGTAGCATAAACACTTTTATACTTTGCTACCTTGCTTTTGAGAAGGTTTATTTCCTTCAATATTTTCTGGGATTCCTTTGTGTCGTTATAAAAGTCGGGATCTAAGGTAAGCTTTTCCTTTTCCTCAATCTGTGTTTCAAGTCCCGGTATGTTCATGGACTGATTCAACTGTGCCAGAGGCTCTTCCTTCCTGGCAAGGTTTAATCTGTATTCGTCAAATTCAAGCATGGTTATTCTCCTTTTTAGGAAATTTAATTTATTATAGGTATTGCACTCGCTAAAACGCTGTTCGCGTTTTGCATTGCTTAAAGTGCAAGTGGCGTACAAAACGCTGTTTGCGTTTTGCAGTTTGTATTGCACTCGCTAAAACGCTGTTCGCGTTTTGCAGCCGACTTACGTCGAGTAAATACTCCGTAAAACTCGACTACGTCGGCAACGCTCGCACAATTTTCAACAAATAAATTCTTTATTGAATTTATTTGTTTCCACAACATTGTTTATACTTCTTGCCGCTGCCGCAGGGGCAAGGATCGTTTCTGCCGATTTTCTTTTCTTCGTTTACAACGGGTTTTTTAACAACTTCCTTACTTTCTCCGGTAGAAACTGCCTTTGCAACCTGCTTGCGCTCAGTTGCATCGCTTCTTTTTCTCACATGCATTATTCCCCTTACGGTTTCTTCACGGATAGAAGAATTCATTTCATCGAACATATCCGAGCTTACGGACTGATATTCAACAACCGGGTCGTGCTGTGCATAGGCTCTTAAAGAAATTCCTTCACGAAGCTGGGCAAGGTCGTCTATATGCTGCATCCAGTGACGGTCAACCACCTGGAGCATAATTACACGCTCAACCTCACGCATTTCGTCCCCGAAGATTTCTTCCTGCTTTTCATAATTTTCATGGAAAAGCTTCATCAGATCTTCAAGAACCCATTCTTTTGAGAGACGCTCATATTCGCTCTTGTCATAGCTTAAAGGTGCTTCCATAGGGATGATTTTGGCAACGGCTGCGTTAAGTCCTTCCCATTCCCAGTTGTCTGCATAGTTATCGGAAGCGTAGACGCTTAAGATTTCGGAGAATACCTTTTCTGCCATGGTGATTATATTCTGCTTAAGGTCTTTGTTATCAAGAACCATTGCACGCTGATTATACATTACTGTTCTCTGCTGATTTATAACATCGTCATATCGGAGTACGTTACGTCTTACGGCAAAGTGATTGCTTTCTACTCTCTTCTGAGCATTTTCAATTACTCCGGAAAGTATTCTTGCCTCAATGGGTTCATCATCAGAAAATCCTGTCATGCTCATAATAGCTTCGATTCTGTCGGAGCCGAAACGGCGCATCAGATCATCGTCAAGAGCAATTAAGAATCGTGATTCACCGGGGTCGCCCTGTCTTCCGCTTCGTCCGCGAAGCTGATTATCTATACGTCTGGATTCATGACGCTCGGTACCTAAGATGAAAAGACCACCTGCTTTAACAACCTCTTCATGCTCTTTATCAGTTTCAATTTTAAACTCGTCATAGAGTTTTTTGAAATATTCTCTTGCGGAAAGGATTTCAGGGTCAACCGTGGGGGTGTGGATGTTTGCTTCGGTAACGATTGATTCCTCATAGCCTTCCTTACGCATCCGGTCAAGAGCCATAATTTCAGGATTACCGCCGAGCAAAATGTCTGTACCACGGCCTGCCATGTTGGTGGATATGGTAACAGCACCCTTTCTTCCTGCCTGGGCAACGATGTGTGCTTCTTTTTCGTGATGCTTTGCATTTAATACCTGATGTGGAATGCCTTTTTTCTTAAGAAGGGCTGAAAGCGCTTCTGATTTTTCAATTGAAATTGTGCCGACCAGTATGGGCTGACCTTTTTTGTAGCATTCCTCAACCTGAGCGGCTATTGCCATAAACTTTCCACGCTCGTTTTTATAAACTCTGTCATCGTGGTCAATTCTTATCATAGGACGATTTGTTGGAATAGCTACAACGTCAAGCTTATAAATTTCACGGAATTCCTCTTCTTCGGTAATAGCAGTACCTGTCATACCTGAAAGCTTTTTATAAAGTCTGAAATAGTTCTGGAAGGTGATGGTTGCAAGAGTTCTGGATTCGTTTGCAACCTTTACGCCTTCTTTTGCTTCTATTGCCTGATGAAGGCCTTCGTTGTAACGTCTTCCGTACATAAGACGGCCGGTAAATTCGTCAACAATGATGATTTCTCCGTCCTTTACCACATAGTCAACGTCACGCTTCATGATGGAGTTGGCCCTTACTGCCTGATTGATGTGGTGACTTAATGTCATATTTTCAGGGTCTGAAAGGTTTTCGATATTGAACGCCATCTCTGCTTTTTTTATACCTTTTGCGGTAAGGGTAACAGATCTGGAACGTTCTTCAACTATATAGTCAGCATCAATATTGTCGTTATTTTCCTTATCATCGGTTTCCTTGATATAAAAGGCTTTCAATGTTTTTGCAAAACGGTCAGCATGGGTATAGAGGATGGAAGATTCCTCTCCGCGTCCGCTTATGATAAGGGGTGTTCTTGCTTCGTCAATCAAGATGGAGTCAACCTCGTCCACAACGGCAAAGGTGTGGGGGCGCTGAACCATATTTTCTTTGTAAATAACCATGTTATCACGAAGATAGTCAAAGCCGAACTCGTTATTTGTTCCATAGGTAATGTCGCAGGCGTATGCCGCTCTTTTTTCCTCGGGGCTTCTGCCGCTTAAGGTAGTTCCTACGGAAAGGCCTAAAAAGTTGAAAAGTTTTCCCATTTCTTCTGCCTGGGTGGATGCAAGATATTCATTTACGGTAACGATATGAACGCCTTCTCCTGTCAATGCGTTAAGGTAGGCGGGAAGCGTTGCGGTAAGAGTTTTACCTTCACCTGTTTTCATCTCAGCAATTCTGCCCTCGTGAAGAACGATACCGCCGATAAGCTGTACGGGGAAAGGCTTTTTGGATAAAACTCTGAAGGAAGCTTCCCTTACCGTAGCAAATGCTTCGGGAAGAAGGGAATCAAGGCTTTCTCCGTTTTTATAGCGTTCTTTGAATTTTTCGGTCTGTGCGGAAAGCTCACTATCGGAAAGTGCCTGCATTGAAGGTTCCAGTGCCAGGATTTTATCCACAACAGGCATTATTTTTTTGATTTCGCGGTCACTGTGGGTGCCGAAAATTTTGGTAAGTAATCCCATATTTTAAAGTGTTCCTTTCATAAAATTACATTATAATATATTAGTATAGCACAAAATAATGGGTTTTACAATATAAAAGAAGAAAAATTTTACAATATATTAATAAGTTTGTTATTGTACTTTAAACGGTTTTGGTGTATAATTATCATGAATCGGTGTATTTATCCGGTATTAAGACGATTTAAGATAAGGAATGAGAATAATGAAATACATTGTGGTATTGACAGATGGTGCGGCTGACTATAAAATTGATGCACTTTCGGGAAAGACGGTGTATGAAGAGGCTAATACCCCTAACATGGATGAATTTGCAAGACGCGGAAGACTATTTAAGGTTAAGACTGTGCCTGACGGATTCAAGCCGGGAAGCGATGTTGCAAATCTTTCGGTAATGGGTTTTTCTCCGAAAGAATGCTATACCGGACGTTCTCCTTTAGAGGCGGCAAGTGTAGGAGTCAAGCTTACGGATTCTGATATGTGCTTCAGGGCAAATCTTGTTACGCTTTCTTCTGAAGAAAACTATGAAGAAAAAACGATGCTTGACTACAGCGCGGGAGAAATTTCTTCAAGCGAGGCAGCAGAGCTGATTTCATATATAGACGAACAGTTAAAAACCGATAAGATAAGATTTTTTGCCGGTACAAGCTACCGTCATATTATGCGCTGGGAAACAGATGAACGTAAATTTACCCTGACTCCTCCTCATGATATATCGGACAGAGTGGTTAGAGAATATCTTCCCGACAACAGCGTTATTCTTGATATAATGAAAAAGAGTGAAATGCTTTTACGTGACCATCCGGTAAATAAAAAGAGAATAGCTGAGGGAAAAAATCCTGCCACATCTCTCTGGATATGGGGAGAGGGAACACGCCCTGCGCTTTCTAAGTTTTATGATATTTACGGAAAAAAAGGTGCGGTAATTTCCGCAGTTGACTTAATAAAGGGAATAGCAGCCTGTGCCGATATGACAGTTTATCCGGTAGAAGGAATAACCGGAACGGTTCATACCAATTATGACGGTAAAGCAAAGGCGGCAATAAAAGCCTTGAAAGACGGAAACGATCTTATATACATACATCTTGAAGGACCTGATGAGTGCGGCCATCAAGGAGATCTTCCGGGGAAAATACGTGCAGTAAGCCTTATTGACGAGAAAATTATTGCTCCGATAAGATGTGCGATGGAAGAAGCAGGGGAAGAATACAGATTCCTGGTTATGCCTGATCATCCTACGCCGGTGTCTATTAAAACCCATGTATCCGATCCTGTCCCTGCAGTAATATTTGAATCCGGAAAGGATTTTGGTAATGGCGCTGATGCTTTTTCGGAGGAAGAGGCGACAAAACACGGAGAATTCGTGGAGGACGGTTTTGAAATAATGGCAAAACTGCTTTCATGAATGAAGGAGAAATCAGATGGAAGAATTTTTCGAAAGACTGAACGAGTTTCATAAAAAATACTCAAGATATTTTCTGATGCTGCTTCTGATAGCGGTTGTACTTCTGGCTTTCAGAGTACTGCCTTATCTTATAGTGCTGTTCATGCCTTTTGTTATAGGATGGATAGTTTCGCTGGTGGCGTCACCCATGGTTAAATTTCTTAAAAAGAAGCTGCATGTATCCTATAGGATAAGTGCTGTATTTACTGTACTTCTTTTGCTTACATTGCTGTCGCTTCTGATTGTTATGATTATATCTTTGGTATCCGATGCCTCCGGATATATAATTGAAAACTGGGAATCTATTATAAACGCGGCAACAGAATATTTCAACTCTGCATATAAGGGACTTGTGCGCTGGTCAGACAGTCTTCCCTTTGACTTTATGGAAATGTTGAAAATCAACAGTCCCAATGCCCCCGGAAGCTATGATGTGGGCAGGGACTTCGATAAGCTTGGATCGGAACTTATAGCGCAGATTACGAACCTCTTGAAGCCTTTCGCAGGAAATGTGGCAACCGGAACTCTTTCTGTTGTTAAAAGCTTACCCGAGGCTATAATTTTTATTGTTATGGTTATGCTTTCCACATATTTCTTTACCAGTGGCAAGGGAAGACGCGCCCTCTGGTATCAGAATAATTTGTCGGAAGAATTCAGAGCGAAGATGCATCTTGTGAAAACCGAATGCTTCGGAGCGCTTCTGGGCACACTTAAGGCACAGATGATTCTTACCTTCATCACGGCGATATTGCTTTTTATCGGTTTTCTGGTAATGGGAATAAGGAATGCGGCGCTGCTTTCCATAATTGTGGCTGTTGTGGATCTGCTTCCCATCCTTGGGGTTGGAACGGTGCTTATACCGTGGTCACTTATAAATCTTCTTGCAGGCGGAAGCATTTTTATAACTATAGGAATGCTTGTGCTTTACCTTATCTGTCTTTCTGTGAGAAACATAATACAGCCTAAAGTGTTGGGCGAATCCATCGGAATCGGAGCGCTTGCTACGCTGGTTTCGATTTGGGTGGGATATAAATTTTACGGATTTATCGGTATGCTCGTTATGCCTGTTGTAGCGACGCTTCTCTATAAGTTTTATGAAGTGGGACTTTTTGACTGGTTTTTCCTTTCACACAAGAGTAAAGCTTCTGAAAATAACGATGACGGTAAAGAAGAGGGAGGAGAAAGCAAGTGAAATACTGTTCATCCTGCGGGCAATGTCTTTCTGATAACTGCGACATCTGCCCTATATGCGGACACGATGCATCTGATGCGGAAAAAGAGCAAAAGAATCCCTATGAAGCAGAAAAATATGTCCGTTCCGGCGTGAAGTATTCATATGTTAAGCCGAGGGTTACTCTTACGCTTATAGCGGTAAATGTTGTTATATTCTTAGTGATAAGCCTTCTCAATTTAAGAGGCAGTGATTTTACAGCTCTTTTGTCAATGCACAGGGGTGCGGTGGCTTCGGGACAGATTTACAGAGTTATCACTTCGATATTTACCCATGAGGATTTGTTCCATCTTTTATCAAACTGTTATGCATTGTATATTTACGGAATGATGCTTGAGCCTGCAGTAGGCAAGATAAAGTTTCTTCTTATATATTTTTCCGGAGGTCTGCTGGGGAATCTTCTGACATTTGCTTTTATGAGAAATCCTTCGATTGGAGCATCAGGCGCAATATTCGGGCTTCTTGGTGCGGTTATTGCCATATATTATATAAATCCCACGGCAATGAACCGTATGATGATGAAAAATGTTTTGTTTTGTGTAATGCTTACTACGCTTTACAGCTTTACGGGCGGAATCAATAATATAGCTCATTTCGGAGGTATGTTCGGAGGCTATATGATGACATGCGTGTGTATCGGGGTAAGACATAGAAAAAGGATTATTACATCCCGAAGCTTAATGGCAATTATTCTGGTTGTTGCTTTGGTCGGAAGTGTGTTTTACGGCATACCGAAGATTGAAGGGGCAAACGAGCTTCAGTATGGAAACTATGTGAATATGCGCTTTTTTGCATCTTTTGGAAATTATGATATTGCTAAAAAATATGCAGAGGAAATTGCTGCTGAAGGTGAGTCGATATATCTGATGGATGCGGTTTTGGCAGAGGCTGTTTACGGACTAAAAAAAGGGGATAAGGCCTTTGTGCAAGAGAAACTTTATGAGATTATGGCGCTTAATCAAAAAGGTTATGCCGTGATTGATGAAAATATATATGATGAGTTCAGCCGTCTTATCGCTTTTGTTGAAACAGAAGGTATAGCCGGATAAAACCGGATATTTTCTCCGGCACATGAAAAACGGTGCCGGAGAAAATATTTGATAAAAAAATTAAAAAAAGTATTGACAAAAACGAAAAGCTTTGCTATAATAGCTAAGTCGTTTGAATTAAATATCTGTAAGCGGGTGTAGTTCAATGGTAGAATCTCAGCCTTCCAAGCTGATCGCGTGGGTTCGATTCCCATCACCCGCTCCATTATTTTGTGCCTGTAGCTCAGCTGGATAGAGCAACTGCCTTCTAAGCAGTAGGTCCTGGGTTCGAGTCCCCGCAGGCACGCCATTTTTTTTACGGTGGGTATGGCGCAGTTGGCTAGCGCGCCAGATTGTGGCTCTGGAGGCCGTGGGTTCGAATCCCACTATCCACCCCATTTTTTTTATATATTGGTTTTGCCTTGAGTTATACTGGGCTGTCGCCAAGTGGTAAGGCACCAGACTTTGACTCTGGCATTCGCTGGTTCGAGTCCAGCCAGCCCAGCCAAGTTTATATGATCCATTAGCTCAGTTGGCAGAGCACTTGACTTTTAATCAAGGTGTCCGGAGTTCGA
>JAUNRD010000268.1 GCA_030535815.1 Clostridia bacterium | reverse complement strand
TAACCTCTTCGGAAATCTCCTCAGCCTCAGGTGCCTCCGTAGCAAAAACCTCAAGTCCTCCCAGGAGCACCATCATTGCCAAAAACAATGCCGCCAATCTTCTTTTTTTCATAATATAGCACCTCTTTCTTTTGCACGGTTTTCCGTACCGATTAATTTTTCTAAGGGAATTTTCCCTTGCACCATATAATACGAAAAAACAGGAATAAAAAATGGGGTTTTAGTGAAAATTTTTCAAAAAAGAAAAATTTTCACGTTGAATGCCGAAGCTGCTCAAAAGCGAAGGCATTCTGTGAATTTTTCATTTTCTTTAATTGCTTTTTTACTTCATATATGGTAAAATTAATTAAACCTATACAGAAAGGATGTTTTCATATGGCTAACTACGAAAATTTCAATAAAACAGATAATTTCACATTAAATATAAAAGATGCCCTCGCCTGTTGCAAGGCTAAGGGCGAAGATACGCTCGTTTTTCCAAAAGGTACATATAATATTTCTTCCGCTCTCGCCCATCAGAGATATGTAACAATTTCAAACCACGACAACGGGCTTCGCGGAATCATATTCCTTTTGGAAGGATTCAAGGACTTTACCTTAGACTTTTCGGGAAGCGAAATTGTAATTGACGACACCGCATTTCCCTTTGCAGTAATTGACTCTGAAAATATCACCATTAAAAACGTATCGGTAAGAACATTAAATCCTTTAACTGCAGAGGGCGTTGTTACAGAATGCTCTGAAAAAGGTTTTACCTTCCGACAGACGGGAGGCTCTCCGATCGTCATTCACGGCACCTGCCTTAAAACGGCAACAAGAAATTCAAAATTCGTTTACTTAAACCGTCTTAACGCCTGGGAAAAGGAAACCGGCTATATGACTCCCGAATTTCCCGACCTTGGTCTTTCCGGAGTTCCCTTCGGAAAAATAACAGATGCTGAAGGAAACATTCTCTTTAACACAGCTTCTCCCTACTATTATAACAACGGTCTTAAGACAGGCGATAAAATATCCCTTGACCCCGGAAGCAGAGAATCCTGCGGAATATTTATTGACCACTCGAAGAATATAAAAATCGAAAACTTTACCCGCCACAACGGACCCGGAATGGGAGTAATCGCTCAGGTCTCGGAAAACATTGAAATATCCGGAATGAAATTAGTCCCCTATGGCGATGATATAATCACCTTGGGTGCCGATGCCACTCACTTTGTTCATTGCTACGGCCTTATCCACATTCACGATTCGCATTTTGAAGCACAGCTTGACGATGCCTTGAACGTTCACGGAATTTATCTTCGTATAATGGATAAGACAGAAAAATCGCTTCTCCTTAAGTTTATGCACAATCAGGCACAGGGAATTGATTTCATAAAGGAAGGGGACACATTAGAAACCTGCGATCCCGAATCATTGATTCCCAAAAAACGATATAAGGTTTCATCGGTTACCAAAATCAACTATGAATACATCAGCGTTGAAATCGAAGGTGGCACGGAAGATATTCTGGTGGGTGACGATGTTACCGAGGTTTCAAGAGTTCCTGAAGTAATTTTTGAAAACTGTATCCTTAAAAACAACCGTGCAAGAGGAATGCTTCTTGCAAGTGCAGGAAAAACAATTATAAGAAACAACATTTTCGACAACCCAGGAACACCCATAAAATTTGAATCTGACGGAAAGTACTGGTTTGAAGCCGGCGGAGTAAAGGACGTTCTTATAACAGGCAACACCTTTACCCGATGCAAATATGTAAAAAACAGCTGGGGAAGCAAGGGACTTATTGAAGTTATGAAGCGCCCGAAATTTGAGGACGGCAAATACTACCACGGGAAAATCGAAGTATCAGGCAACACCTTCATAGACTGCCATTGTCCCGTTTCAATAATCAACAACACCGAAGAATTTATATATAAAGGAAACAAATTTGAAAACTGTTCGGACACAGAAAACATAATTGAATATGTAGGAAAATACATAACAGAATAACAAAAAGGTTCAGAGCCAAGGCTCTGAACCTTTTTAACTTTTAACCTGCAATCTCTGAAGTTTCAGCGGGTACTTCTTCTGTCACTTCTGCTTCTTCCGTCACTTCGGGCATTTCAGTGGGATACATATTGCTTAATGTTGTGTCCGCAGCAGGCATCACGTTCTTGGGTTTTCCTTCAAAGTCCATAACAACGATAACCGGAAGCTGCTCTGTCTGCATTGTCTCAGAATTAAGCTGAGGCATAAGTGCGTATGCAACAATTGTATCTTTGAAAAGACCGAATCCGGCAAACTCCTTAAAGGCGTTACCTGTAAGATTTCTTATATCCTTGCCGTCAAGATTCATTCTGTAAAGAGCATTGTCCGCACCAACATAGAACATATAGTCTCCGCAAACATTTAAGAAGGTACCGGTTGTTCCGAAATTCACTTCTTCAACCTCGCCTGTTTTTATGCTTGCACGGCAGATTACATTTTCCTTTGATCCGTCAGTAAAGAAAACGCTGTCCCCTACCACATTCAGGTTCTGGGCAAATCTGTCTTCCGCAACAACAATTGCCTTTATGTCAGCTGAGGTAAGAGCTTCTTCTGACGCCTTTGCATTTTCAAGAGCATTATCAAGGGTGGTAAAGAGCACATCGTTAATTGCCGAGTCATAATATACAATATTTTTTCCCGAAACAGCAAAGCATGTAGTATATACATTAAGAACAGTCTCTGCCTCGCCACCGGTTACAGGAATTCTCTTGACAAAGCCGCCATAACTTGCAACAGGATCAAGATAATAAATATACTTTCCGCAAAACTGATGATAATATGTTACCCCGTCATATATAAGCTCCACTTCACCTGTTTTGTTCATCTTATATATTCCGTTTTTTATTCTGTCAAAGAAATAAATTTTTCCTTCATACTCTGTAAATCCAAAGGGTGCGACATCCTCTGCAATCAATTCGCTGTTGCTTGTATTTCCCTCTGTAAGGCCGGTTTTATAAATCTTATCGCCGTAATAATCGGTATGATAAAGATAATCGCCGTCCGGAATACCTATCACAACACCGAATCTGTTGGCAAGACCCTCGTCAGATCC
The DNA here is from genome assembly GCA_030535815.1 of Clostridia bacterium. GTDB lineage: Bacteria > Bacillota > Clostridia > CAKSNL01 > HGM11501 > HGM11501. Next base: position 301 of record JAUNRD010000268.1, on the reverse strand, counting down.
CCCTTTAGTCTTAATAAGCATAAATGCCGCAGCCAGGAGAACTATAACCAAAACAGCAACCGCAATCCAGCCAAAGACTCCTTTTCCCTGCTTTTTCTCTTTCTTTTCAGCACTCTTTTCTTCGCTTACATTCTTATCTTTGCCGTAATTTACATCCGCAAAACTTGCCTTATCAACGGCTTCGCCCGCTTCAATATTCAAATCCTTGTTTTCTTCCATAATACTTCTCCTTTACTTAAGTAACTTCTATTATTATATAATCCATCGCCTGAAAAAGCAATAGAGAAAAATGAACAATCAG
>JAUNRD010000267.1:2960-3381 GCA_030535815.1 Clostridia bacterium | reverse complement strand
CCTTCACTAAGACATATTTTTAAAAAAGTTTTCATATGGAAAATTTGAAAAAGCTTTTTTATTGACATGACGAAAAAAATAATATATACTGTTACGCAACAATAATTTATTATTGGAAGTTTTGTATTTTGGAGGTATAATTATGAGCTTGAAGAACCAGTATTTAATCGATGTATTGGAACAGGTTAAGAAGAGAAACGCAGGAGAGAGCGAATTTATTCAGACTGTTACTGAAGTTCTCGAAACAATCGAACCCGTAATTAATCAGAGACAGGATTTAATCGATGCAGGTGTAGTTGAAAGAATGGTAGAGCCTGAGCGTCAGATTACATTCCGTGTTCCCTGGGTTGACGATAACGGTAAGGTTCAGGTAAACAGAGGTTTCCGTGTACAGTTTAACAGCGCATTGGGCCCCTACAAG
>JAUNRD010000267.1:0-2950 GCA_030535815.1 Clostridia bacterium | reverse complement strand
TAACTCTGCTATAGGTCCTTACAAGGGAGGTCTGCGTTTTGCTCCCAACGTATATTCCGGTATCATTAAATTCTTAGGCTTTGAGCAGACATTTAAGAATAGCTTAACATCCCTTCCCATGGGCGGCGGTAAGGGTGGTTCGGACTTTGATCCTCAGGGCAAGTCTGATGCTGAAGTTATGCGTTTCTGCCAGAGCTTTATGACAGAGCTTTACAGACATATCGGTGCAGACCTTGACGTTCCCGCAGGTGACATCGGTGTTGGAGCAAGAGAAATCGGATACCTTTTCGGTCAGTATAAGAGACTTAAGAACGAATTTACAGGCGTTCTTACAGGTAAGGGAATTCCCTACGGCGGCTCTTTAATCCGTCCCGAAGCAACAGGCTACGGCGCAGTTTACTACACAGTTGAAATGCTCAAGCACTTCGGCGATGACATAAAGGGCAAGACCTTTGCAATTTCCGGTTTCGGTAACGTTGCATGGGGTACTGTTAAGAAGATAACCGAGCTTGGCGGTAAGGTTGTAACAATCTCCGGTCCCGACGGTTACATATACGATAAAGACGGCGTATGCACAGAAGAAAAGATTGACTTCATGCTTGAAATGAGAGCTTCCTGCAGAAACCGTGTTGAAGACTATGCAGATAAGTTCGGCGTTCCCTTCTTCAAGGGTGAAAAGCCCTGGGGCACAAAGGTTGATATCGTTATGCCCTGCGCAACTCAGAACGAAGTTGGAATGGCAGAAGCAGAAAAAATCGTTGCTAACGGCGTTAAGTATTATGTTGAGGTTTCCAATATGCCCACAACAAACGAAGCTGTTGCATATCTTAAGGAAAACGGCGTAATCATTGCTCCCTCCAAGGCTGTTAATGCAGGCGGTGTATCCGTATCCGGTCTTGAAATGTCCCAGAACTCCATGCGTTACAGCTGGAGTGCAGAAGAAGTTGACGAAAAGCTTAAGACAATTATGAAGAACATCTTCGACGCTTCCGTAAAGGCTGCAAACGAATACGGTCTCGGCGATGATCTTGTTGCAGGTGCAAACATTGCAGGCTTCATCAAGGTTGCAGAAGCTATGAAGGCTCAGGGTTGTGTATAATAATTAACCTTAGTTAAATAAAAAAGGGCTGATCGCTTGCGATTAGCCCTTGCTTATAGGAATGAAAAATGCGTTTCTATAAGCAAGGGCTATGCCTTTTATTGATAATGGATGTGTTTTTATGTACAAAATTGTAAGAAAAAAATCTTTGAATAAAACGGTTACATTGATGGAAATTGATTCTCCCCGCGTGGCTAAAAAGGCAGAGCCGGGGCAGTTTATCATTTTGAGGGTGGATGAAGAAGGAGAAAGAATTCCCTTGACCATTGCCGACTTTGACAGAGAAAAGGGTACAGTTACCATAATTTTTCAGATAGTTGGCGAAACCACCGAAAAGCTTAATGCCCTTTCTGAGGGTGACTATATTTCTGACTTTGCAGGACCGCTCGGAAAGGCAACCGAAACAGAAGGCCTTAAAAAGGTTGCAATTGTAGGCGGCGGTGTGGGCTGTGCAATTGCCTATCCCGTTGCTAAAAAGCTTTACGAATCGGGCTGCCACGTTGATGTTGTTGCAGGCTTCAGAAACGAAGAGCTTGTGATTTTAGAGGATGAATTTAAATCCGCTTCAACCACCTTTACCCTTATGACCGACGATGGCTCAAAGGGCGAAAAGGGGCTTGTTACCGATGCCCTTAAAGGATTGATTGAAAGCGGAAACAAATACGATGAGGTAATTACAATCGGGCCTCTTATTATGATGAAATTTGTTTGCGCCTTAACAAAGGAATACGGAATAAAAACAGTAGCGAGTATGAATCCCATTATGATTGACGGAACGGGTATGTGCGGCGGTTGCCGTCTTACCGTTGGCGGAGAGGTTAAATTTGCTTGCGTTGACGGGCCTGAGTTTGACGGTCATTTAATCGACTTTGACGAGGCAATAATGCGCGGCGCAATGTATAAGGATTTTGAGAGAAGAAGGCACGAGGAAAGCTGCAATCTTCTTAAAAAAGGCGGTGATGTAAATGGCTGATATGAGACTGACAAAATATGAAATGCCCCTTCAGGATCCCGATGTTCGAAGCCGCAATTTCTCGGAGGTTGCCTTGGGCTATGACGAGGAAACTGCAATTAACGAGGCAAAGCGTTGCCTTTCCTGCAAAATCAAGCCCTGCATTTCGGGCTGTCCGGTAAAGATTCATATTCCTGAATTTATCGCAGAGGTGGCAAAGGGAAACTTTGACGCCGCCTATGATATAATTGCCGAAGCAAGCTCGCTTCCGGCAGTTTGCGGAAGAGTGTGCCCCCAGGAAAATCAGTGCGAGGGTAAGTGCATAAGAGGCATAAAGGGAGAAAGCGTTGCAATCGGCCGTCTGGAGAGATTTGTGGCAGACTACCACAACAAAAAGGAAGCGTCATCCGTAAAGGAAGCAGCGAAAAACGGCTTTAAGGCGGCAGTTATCGGCTCCGGTCCTTCAGGGCTCACCTGCGCGGGAGAGCTGGCTAAAAAGGGATATGATGTGACTGTGTTTGAAGCTCTTCACACTCCCGGTGGCGTGCTTGTTTACGGCATACCCGAATTCCGTCTGCCCAAGAAAATCGTTGAAAAGGAAATCGACGGTCTTAAGGCGATGGGTGTAAAAATTGAAACCAATACGGTTATCGGTAAAACCATCACAATTGCTGAACTCAGGGAAGAATTTGACGCCATATTCATAGGCTCGGGAGCAGGTCTTCCGAGATTTATGAACATCCCCGGCGAAAACTTAAAGGGTGTATATTCGGCAAATGAATTCCTTACAAGAATCAATCTTATGAAGGCATATAAAGAAGATAGTGTGACTCCCGTAAAGAGAGGAAAGCGCTGTGCGGTTGTGGGCGGCGGAAACGTTGCAATGGACGCCGCAAGAT
>JAUNRD010000266.1 GCA_030535815.1 Clostridia bacterium | reverse complement strand
AACCTTATAGCTTCTGTCAAGGAAGGCAAGGATTTGATTCTCGAAAACATAACTAAGGGCGAAAGCTATACCCTTTCATTGGAACTTTCCGACCGTTCTAAGTCAATTATCCTGGCAGGTGGACTTTTAGCTTATACCAAAGAAAACTTTTAAGGAGGCAAAACCATGACAAAGATTAAAATGACAACACCCCTGGTTGAAATGGACGGCGACGAAATGACCAGAGTCATCTGGCAGATGATAAAGGATATTTTAATTTATCCCTACGTTGACTTAAAGTCTGAATACTACGACCTTGGTCTCCCCTACAGAAATGAAACAAACGACCAGGTTACTATCGACTCTGCCGAAGCAACAAAGAAATACGGCGTTGCAGTAAAGTGTGCCACAATCACTCCCAATGCGGCAAGAATGCCGGAGTACAACTTAAAGGAAATGTGGAAGTCACCCAACGGCACAATCCGTGCAATTTTTGACGGTACAGTTTTCAGAACTCCTATTATAGTAAAGGGCATTACCCCGTATATTCCTACATGGACAAAACCTATCACCATTGCCCGTCACGCATACGGCGATGTTTACAAAAACACCGAAATGCAGGTTAAGGAAGGGTCCGAGGCTTATCTTGTTACCGTTGACAAGGACGGAAATGAGACAAGAGAAAAAATTCATTCCTTCAAGGATACCGACGGTATCATCCAGGGTATGCATAATACCGACAAGTCAATTAAGAGCTTTGCCAGAAGCTGCTTTAACTTTGCCCTCGATATGAAAAAGGATTTATGGTTTGCCACAAAGGACACCATTTCCAAAAAGTATGACCACCGCTTCAAGGACATTTTCGCTGAGATTTACGATGCTGAATACAAGGAAAAGTTTGAAGAAGCAGGCATCGAATATTTCTACACCCTTATAGACGATGCGGTAGCACGTGTTATCCGCTCCGAGGGTGGCTACATCTGGGCGTGCAAAAACTATGACGGCGACGTTATGAGTGATATGGTTGCAACAGCTTACGGAAGCCTTGCTATGATGACCTCCGTTTTAGTTTCTCCCGACGGAGTTTACGAATACGAAGCTGCTCACGGAACGGTTCAGAGACACTACTACAAGCACTTAAAGGGTGAAGCAACATCAACAAACAGCGTTGCAACACTCTTTGCCTGGACGGGAGCACTTCGTAAGCGCGGTGAGCTTGATAATCTCCCCGATCTTATGGCATTTGCTGACAAGCTTGAAAAGGCAACCATCGACACCATCGAAGAAGGCGTTATGACCGGTGACTTATATCTCTTATCAAACCTTCCCGAAAAGAAAAAGGTAGGCACGGAAGAGTTTTTAATTGAAGTAAACGAGCGACTTAAGAAGATGATGTGATGAACTTGACGAAAACGCTTAAATAAAGATAAAAAAGAAATCTGCTTTGTTTACAAGCTTAAAAGAACAACTTCTGATTAAAAAGGCATTACCGCTAATTACGGTAATGCCTTTTTTAAGTTTATTTTTCTATATACCAATCACTGTGATAAAACCTCTTTCTCGGTTTCTATCTACAAGTATACACCCTATTAACCTCGCTTTTTAATTACCTTTGCAGGATTTCCTACGGCTACGGAATACGGAGGAATGCTTTTTACAACAACGCTTCCTGCACCTACCACACTACCCTCGCCTATATTGCCCGAGTACATTATATCAACACCCATACCAATGTAGGAATCTCTTCCGATTGTAACTTTTTCAGAGTGTCCGCCCTGGGTTATTATATTTCTTTCAGGATCGTCAAAAATATGGGAATAAGGCGTCAATGTGATGTTCTGGGCAAGGAGAACATTGTCCTCTATTTCAAGCCCCTTATGACCAAAGAGAGTGGTTCCCGTGCCGATATACACCTTATCATCTATCTTTATGTAGCCTGTGTCTGCACTTTCGGTATCAAGATAAACTCTTTCGTTTAACCACACGCCGTTACCGAGAGTTATGCCTCCCTCACCACGGGCAATTAAGGTGACATCGTCGCATATTCTAACATTGTCTCCAAGGCTTATATACTCGGGATTTACAAACTTAACACCCTTACCTATCTGAACATTTTCTCCCATATGCTTTAATTTGTTTTTGTAATAATCCTTCCTTACTTTTGCCGCATATTCCGAGTCATCGTTCAAGAACACCGTTTTATAAAAGCTTTCCCTTGCCTCATCGTCCATTTTTTCAAAAGCTTCTGTGAAAAATTTTTCCATTAAAATCACCTTACTTCCCAAGCCATTTGTTTCTTACTTTTTCATACACTTCATCAGGGATGTCGGGAGTTCCCTTTGAATACACAGGGATAAGCATATCTCCTGCAACAGATTTATCTGTGCAGGTTGTATCATTACGCCATTTTTCTCTTTCTGCTTTATCTCTTAAATTTGGAATTTCCACAGGAATACCACCATTTAACACGCTTCTGTATGCAAACATACCGGGAAGGAACATATCAAGTGCCTCATAAACACCAATTATATCAGCTTCGGGATTTCCGAGGATTTTTTCAGTGAAATGATACATTGAATAAAAATCCGAACCTCCGTGTCCATAGCCATTTGACTGTGCTACTGTTTCAGGCTTATAGCTTTCAAGCTTTTTAGTGTCATATGCCCCTGATTCTTCATCAATATTTACATAAATTGTTGAAACATCGCCGTTTTCTGCATCTTCTCTTGCGCTTTCCGCCCTTCCCTTCGAGCCGTAAACAGTGTACCATATAGAGTCTTTATACAAGTCTCCGTGTATACTCTTTACAATTCCGCCGTTTTCAAGCTCTATCATTTCGATACCGAAAAGACCGCTTTTCGCACCGTTTCGCACCTTTCTTTCAATGAAGGGACTTTCATAACCCGTTACCTTAACGGGACGAAGACCTGTTATGTGGATAAGCGGACCTATGGAGTGTGTGCAATAGAAATTTGCATACATATTGTTTCTCCAATGTTCTCTTTCTCCGTAGGTTATCTTGTCCCAGATAGGCTCACAGTTGTGTATATATTCACCCTCGCCGTATTCAAATTCTCCGAGAGTTCCGTTTCTGTAGAGTCTTCTCATTTCGTAAGGTGCAGGCATATAGCAGTAGTTTTCACCGTAGGCATAAATCATACCTGTTTCTTCAACAGCTTCAATAAGTTCTACCGCTTCTTTCATTGTCTGAACGGGAAGCACCTCGGAAAATACGTGCTTTCCTGCCCGCATACACTTTATGGCAAAGGGAGCGTGCTCGTTGGCGTAGTTTGCCAGCACAACGGCATCCATATCATGCTGAATAAAAGCATCGAAATTATCATAAAAAGTGATATTCATGCCTTGGGCATTTTCTCTTTGGGCATCCAAAGCTTCCGGCGAT
>JAUNRD010000265.1 GCA_030535815.1 Clostridia bacterium | reverse complement strand
AGAAGTCTATCGCTAACTTTAAGCTTAGAGAGGGCATGCCTATCGGTTGTAAGGTAACACTCAGAAGAGACATGATGTATGAGTTCCTCGACAGATTCATAAACGTTGCACTTCCCCGAGTAAGAGACTTCAGCGGAATCAGCCCTGACAGTTTCGACGGTAGAGGAAACTACAACGTAGGTATCAAGGAACAGATCATATTCCCTGAAATCGAATACGACAAGATTGATAAAATCAGAGGTATGGATATCGTAATCGTAACGACTGCGAAGACCGATGAAGAGGCACGTGAGCTCCTCACACTTATGGGCGCTCCGTTCACTCGCTGAGCAGGGAGGAAAGGATAAGTTATGGCTAAGAAATCTATGATCTTAAAGCAGCAGAAAGAGCAGAAGTATTCCACAAGAGAATATAACAGATGCAAAATCTGCGGCAGACCCCATGCATATCTGAGAAAGTACGGCATTTGCCGTATCTGCTTCAGAGAGTTGGCTTACAAGGGCGAGATTCCCGGTGTAACAAAGGCCAGCTGGTAATCCATTCTAACGGAAAAGGAGGCATAATAATGCAGATAACAGATCCTATTGCTGATATGCTTACACGTATCAGAAACGCTAATTCTCAGAAACACGAGTCTGTACAGGTTCCCGCTTCTAACATGAAGAAGGCAATCGCTCAGATTCTTCTTGAGGAAGGCTATATAAAGGGATACCAGGTTACAGAAGACAATAAGCAGGGTATGATCGATATCACCCTTAAGTACGGTGCTAACAAGGAAAAGGCTATCACCGGTCTTAAGAGAGTATCCAAGCCCGGTTTAAGAGTATATGCTGCGAAGGAAGACCTTCCCAGAGTATACAGAGGACTTGGTATTGCAATAATTTCAACTTCACAGGGTATCATGACTGATAAAAAGGCAAGACTTGCCAATGTAGGCGGAGAGGTTCTTGCATTTATCTGGTAATTATTAAATTAAAAAATTAGGTGGTGAGTTAAATGTCAAGAATAGGTAGAATGCCTATCACAGTCCCCGCCGGGGTAGATGTAAAGATAGAGGGAACTCTTGTTACAGTTAAGGGACCCAAGGGTACTTTAACACAGGAAATACATCCCGATATGATAATCGAAAGAGAAGGCGCAGAAATTCTTGTTAAGCGTCCCTCTGAGCAGAAGGAGCACAAGGCGCTCCACGGACTTACCAGATCTCTTTTGAACAACATGGTAATCGGCGTTACCGAAGGCTTCAAGAAAGAACTTGAAATCAACGGTGTTGGTTACAGAGCACAGAAGCAGGGTAAGAAGCTCGTATTGAATCTTGGCTATTCTCATCCGGTTGAAATGGAAGAAATCGACGGTATTACCATCGATGTACCGGATCAGAACAAGATTATTATAAGCGGACCCGATAAGCAGGTAGTTGGCGCATTCGCAGCTAACGTTCGTGAAAAGAGACCTCCTGAGCCTTATAAGGGCAAGGGCATCAAGTATGTTGAAGAACATATTAGACGCAAGGAAGGTAAAGCCGGTAAGGCAAAGAAATAAGTAAGAAGGGAGTAAGTCTCAAATGATTACTAAGTCGAGCAGCAATAAAGCAAGACAGAAGAGACACTTAAGAGTTCGTAACAAGATTTCCGGAACAGCGGAAAGACCCAGACTCAGTGTTTACAGAAGTCTTAAAAATATGTATATCCAGCTCATCGACGATACAAAAGGCGTAACTTTAGTAGCTGCTTCCACTCAGGAACTCGAAGGTTCCAATGGCGGCAATAAAGGAGCTGCTTTTGAAGTCGGCAAGCTTATAGGCTCAAAGGCTATTGAAAAAGGTATCAAGACCGTAGTATTTGACCGTAGCGGCTACATTTATCACGGCCGAGTTAAAGAGGTCGCTGATGGTGCCAGAGAAGCCGGACTCGAATTTTAAGAGTCGGGATAAGAAAGGAAGTGTAGCATAAAATGTCAGAGCGTTTTGATAGAGCAAACAACGTTGAAGATGAAATCCAGGAAAAGGTTGTCAGCATAACACGTGTTGCAAAGGTTGTTAAGGGCGGTCGTACTTTCCGTTTCGCTACATTGGTTGTAGTAGGTGACGGAAAGGGTCGCGTAGGCGCCGGCACAGGTAAGGCTGCTGAAATTCCCGATGCTATAAGAAAGGGAATCGAAGACGCTAAGAAGAACATGATAACCGTTCCGATTGAAAACGGAACAATTCCTCACGAGATTACAGGACAGTTTGGCGCAGGCGAAGTATTACTTATGCCCGCTAAGCCCGGTACCGGTATCATCGCCGGCGGAAGTGTCAGAGCAGTTGTTGAACTTTGCGGTATCAAGGATATTCGTGCAAAGTCCATGAGAAGCAATAACCCCAGAAATGTGGTTAAGGCAACAATTGAAGGCCTTTCAAATCTTGTTGATGCTAACATCGTAGCAGCAAAAAGAGGAAAGTCCGTTGAAGAACTCTAATACAAGGAGGGTTTTAAGATGGCAAAACTTAAGATTACACTTGAGAAGAGCTTGATCGGACGTAAGGATGACCACATCGCAACAGCGAAGGCTCTCGGTCTCAAGAAAATAAGAGATGTCGTTGAAAAAGACGACTGCGCAACAATCAGAGGTATGGTTAACAAGATTTCTTATCTTGTTAAGTGTGAAGAAATATAATTAGGAAAAAGGAGGTGCAGCAAATGAAGTTGTACGAGCTTAGTCCTGTTCCCGGAAGCACTAAGGAAGCTAAGAGAAAGGGTAGAGGTCACGGTAGCGGTAACGGTACCCAGGCAGGTCGCGGTCATAAGGGTCAGAAGGCAAGAAGCGGCGGCGGTGTAAGACCCGGATTTGAAGGCGGACAGATGCCTTTAATCAGACGTATCCCCAAGAGAGGCTTCACCAACATATTTGCTAAAAAATATGCTGAGATTAACGTTTGCGAATTGAACGTATTCAATGACGGAGACGTAATCGGCGTAACCGAGCTCATGGAGAAAGGCATCATCGGCAAGGCATACGATGGACTTGTAGTACTTGGAAACGGTGAAATCACAAAGAAGGTAACCGTTAAGGCAGCAAGATTCTCCGCGTCCGCAGCTGAAAAGATTGCGACAGCCGGTGGAAAGGCCGAGGTGATTTAAAGTGATAGATACTTTAAAAGCCGCATGGAGACTTCCGGATTTAAGAAAAAAGATTTTATTTACTTTATTTATGCTTATCGTTTTCAGACTGGGATCTGCTATTCCCGTTCCCGGTTTGATTCCTGATTTGCATAATCAGGTTGCATCCCAGGATAACTTCAATATATTTACTATAATGAACTTATTCTCCGGTGGTGCATTCAGTCAGGCAACAATATTTGCAATGGGTATCACACCATATATTAACTCGTCAATTATAATG
>JAUNRD010000015.1 GCA_030535815.1 Clostridia bacterium | reverse complement strand
AGTCCCAATAAAGTTTTTTATCGATTTTTATGTATTCGGAAAGCTTTATCTTAAGCTTTTTATCGTAAAATGCAACATAAATTATAACGATAACAAGCTCGATTATTCTTGCCGTAAGTGTTCCGATTGCCGCACCGGTCACGCCAAGCTCGGGAAAGCCGAAGCGACCTTCGATTAAAACAAAATTTATGGAGCAGTTTATAAAAAGCGTTGCAAGGGAAACTAAAAAGGCTATTTTTACCGTTTCCACGCACCGAAGCGTTGCAAGAAGCACGTTGGTGATTGCAAAAATTATGTAGGTATATTTTATGATATTTATATACTCAACGCCCGATGCCACAATCGCCTCGGTGGGTGTGAAAATTCCAACCACCTTTCCCGGGATAAAAAGGGCAAATGCGAAAAGAATAACCGCGGCTGAAAGTGCCAGAGTCATTGCAGAAAATGAAATTTTATTAACCTCGGGGCATCTTTTCTGCCCCCAGTACTGACTTCCGAGAACAACGATTGCATCGCCACAGCCCATAATAATCTGCTGGAACACAAACTGAATCTGGTTTACCGCCGCAACACCTGACAGCGCCGTTTCGCTGTAGGAGCCTATCATTATATTGTCAGCCAGATTTACGCCAAGCACTATGACATTCTGAAGTACAAGCATAACATAGAGGCTGAAAAACTCTCTGTAAAAAGCTTTGTCTTTAATCATTTTACCGTCTCTTTCCAATAAAAAATCCGTCCGTATTATACCATACGGACGGACAAAAATCAACATTATTCTTTAGCAAATGCGTTAGTATCCGAACACGTTTACTTAACTGTAAGTACCACCTTGCCCACATTTTCTCCGCGGTATAAAATTTCGTGGGCGCTTTCTGCCTCGGTGATGGGTAAAACCTTGTAAATTGTGGGCATAACCTGACCAGCTTCAATTTTCGGATATACATTTTTAACAAGCTCGGAAAGGATAAACGCCTTCATATCGGGAGTTCTTGAACGGAGTGTGCTTCCGATGATTCTGACATTCCTTACATAGATATTCTTTAAGTCAATTTCTGTTTTTGTTCCTGCAAGGGCGGCAATCATTATCCAGCGGGCACCGTGGGTCAGGTAGTGGATGCACTTACCCATAAAATCTCCACCGAGGCAGTCAATTGCAACGTCAACACCGTGACCTGCACTGAGCTCTTCCTTAAGAACCTCAACTATATCTTCTTTTTCCGATACTACCACTCTGTCGGCATTGAGATGGGCTATGGCTTCCTTCTTGTCTTCCGTTAAAACCGTTGTGATAACCCTTGCACCGAATGCCTTTGCCATAGGGATAATAACGCTGGCAAGTCCGCTTGCACCTGCATTCATTAAAAGGGTGTTTCCTTCCTTTATTCCGCCCTCGATGAAAAGATTAAGATAAGCCGTTGCAAAGGCTTCGGGAATTGCCGCTGCTTCAACCATTGTGCAGTTAGAAGGTACCGGCATTAACATATCATATCTTACGCTGACAAATTCGGCATAGCCACCACCGCCAAGAAGTGCGCAAACCTTGTCGCCCACCTTCCAGTCGGACTTTTCCTTAGCGAACGCTCCTACTTCCTTTATTACTCCTGCAATTTCAAGTCCCATCCATTCGGGGCATCCGGGGGGAGGCGGATAGTCTCCTTCCCTCTGCATCAAATCTGCGCGGTTAAGTGCCGCCGCGTGGATTTCAACTAATACCTCGTCGGGCTTTATTACTGGATTTTCAACCTCGTCCCATCTTAAGGATTTATCATCATTTACAAGTATCGCTTTCATAAACTTACCTCACTTTATAATTCCCGCAGCCTTAAGGGTAGCCTTATGGACTGCGATTTCATATTCCGCCGTGTACGGATTTTCTATTTCACCAAGTATTTCAAGACCGAATGACTCTATCAATGCTTTATAGCGGTCATATTCCTCGCTTACCAGAGTTTCTCCTTTATCGCACCACACGGGATTCATATAATAGCAAACGGTTGTATGGTGAGCCACCCCGCCCGAATGCATTTCGAGGGGCTTAACCTCAGCTGTTCCCTTACTTCCGCAAACAACAAGCTGTCTTCTCGGGAAACCGCCGTATTCTGCGGCAGAGCTTTTAACGATTGCCTGAGCGTTTTTATATTTGAAAACTGCAAGACCGTAATCGTTTACCCCTTCGCCAGAGTGTCCCGTTGCTATATTGTGGGGGATAATTTCCTCAGGCTCACCCAAAATGCTTATAACAAGGTCCACCATATGACAGCCTAAAAAGTACATCATTCCGCCGTCAATACCGGAAAGCCAACGGCGCTTTTCCTCCGTGGGAGGGGAAATTCCGTTCATCTGTGCTTCAACGCTGAATATTTCACCTAAATAGCCTTCCCTGATTTTTTTCATCAGATCGGAAATTACGGGATTATAACGGTACATATAGCCCATATGAAGAACCTTGCCCTTTTCCTTTGCAAGGCGTATCGCCTCTAAAAACTCCTCGTGGTCGCTTCCGCCGGGCTTATCCATATAAACGTGCTTTCCTGCCTTTAAGGATAAGACAGAATATTTCGTAAGATATTTTTCCTCTGTTTCGATAAATACCGCTTCGATTTCTTCATTTTCAAGGGCTTCTGAAAGAGTCAGCAAGGGAAGCTTTACAGCCCCTTTCTTTCTGTCATATTTCCCCTCTTCCTCGGACGGAATAACAAGGCCGCAAAGCTCGAATAAATCGCTTAAATAGGGCATTGTTACAAAGGGTGCCGGGGCGTGGTCGTGACCAAGACCGATTTGCACCGCCTTTATTCTTCTCATTAAAGCAACCTCCAGTCAAACTGCACTACTGCAGGAAAATTTTTATCGTTTATAAGCCTGTCGTAAACCTTTTCGCAATCGGCGGGAGAGTAAACTTCGCCAAGCATATCGTCAAAGGAAATTCTCTTGTATTTCAAAAGATTTAATACCGCTGTCATATCGTCACGGTGGGTAAACAAGCCCGGTGATGACTCATGCTCGGGACGGGCGATGGTGTGTGCACCGATTAAGCTGATTCCGGGCGCGTGCACCTTTCTGTAATAGTCAATTGTAAAGTTTTTATCTCTTGTACAGCCAAGAAGAGCAACCCTTCCAAACTGCGCCATACAGTCAAGAGCGCCCGAAAGTCCTGCACCAACACCGGTAACTTCAATTGCAACCTTGGCTCCGCCACCTGTAAGTTCCTTTACCTTTTCGGCAAAGCCTTCGGATAGTGGATCGAGTGCATAGTCCGCACCTCCTCTAAGTGCCGCATCCCTCTTTTCCTTTATGGGGTCTGCCGCGATTATGGGTGTTGCACCCGACGCTTTAAGAAGCCTTACCGCAATCTGTCCAAGGGTTCCAAGTCCCATTACAAGGGCGCTTTCACCCATTTCAAGGCGTGTCTTTCTTATTGCCGCCATAGGGAATGTGGATATAAAAGAAAGTGCCGCTTCGTTATAGGATATATCCTCCGAGGGAATTTTTACAACCTGATTTCTTGCCACTATATTATAATCCTTGTGTAAGCTCCAGTAAAGGGCAACACGGTCACCCACCTTAAAATCCTTAACACATTCGCCAACAGCTTCAACAATACCTGCGGAGCTGTAGCCAGAAACCCTGGGGAAAACCGCTTCCTTAGGCGGCTCGGTTGATGCCGAAACATTCAAATCCCCCGTGATGTTGGCTCTCTCAGTTCCGGGGCTTACCGTACTTACCATAGTTCTTACGCAAACCGAGCCCGGCTTTAATTCTTCATTTTTAGTGACAAGTTCTGCTTTATTCACTTCAGGAAAAATAATCTGCCTTATTTCCATAATATCACTCCTCGGCTTAAGTATACTATCTTGACATAAGCATTTCAATAGCTTATACTATCAAAAAAAGTAACTATTCTATGATTTGGTGATTATATGAACGAAAAAATATATGTAAAATCCTTTTATATGGATAAATACGATTATCCCAAGCATCACACAACGGGAGATTTTATTACCTTCACAAATCCCTGCATCGGCTATCTTTTGCACGGCACGGCGGAGTTTTTGTATCACGGTAAAACCCTTTCTGCAAACGAGGGCGACCTTATTTATATCGCCGCGGGCACAAAGTATTATTCCTTCTGGCAGGGAGAGCCCCGTGTGGTATTTTATTCTTTAAGCTTTTCCTTTACCGACAGAAAGGCATTTTCTTCTTTCCCCTTTCAGATTTTAAAAAACTATCCTTCAGATATATTTGACGAAATTTTTGCATCCTACGAAAGCAATCACACAGAGTCCCTGGGGAAATTTTACCTCCTTCTATCCGATCTTTCAGGAAAACTGACCGGCGGCAACCCCGCCCTTTCTGCCGTTTTACCTGCCATAGAATATATTGAGCAGAACTATAACAAAAGCATAACGGTTTCCCACCTTGCATCCCTCTGCAACTATTCGGAGCCCCATTTTTATGCCGCCTTTAAAAAGGCAACGGGGGTTTCTCCCATAAATTACAAGCATAATGTGTGTATACAGCACGCACTCTATCTTCTTACCCAGACAGATATGCCCGTTGAGGAAGTAAGCTGGCGCTCAGGCTTTTCATCCTCCAATCATTTCAGAAATGTATTTTTCAAAATACTTGGTAAGTCTCCAAAAGATGTAAGATAATGAATAGAAAACATACTATGCGGCAAACTATCATCTGAAAGGAATGATTTTTTTGCCGCATAAATTTATTTTTAACGAAACCTCTTATCACGGCGAAGGTGCAATCGAGGAAATCCCCGGTGAAGTGAAGCACAGAGGATTAAAGAAAGCCTTTATTGTAACAGACAATGACCTTTGCCTTGCAAAAATTACGGACAAGGTTACAGACATTCTGGAAAACTTCGGTATCCCCTTTGAAATTTTTTCCGAGGTTGAGCCAAACCCTTCCACAGAAAGTGTATCAAAGGGCGTTGATGCCTACAAAGCCTCGGGTGCGGACTTTATCCTTGCAGTAGGCGGCGGAAGCCCCATTGACACAGCCAAGGCAATAGGAATAATTATAACCAACCCCGAATTTTCCGATGTTGTAAGCTTAGAGGGCTTTAAGAATGTGAAAAACCGCCCCATCCCCTTATTTGCAGTACCAACGACGGCAGGAAGTGCTGCAGAAGCCACGGTGTTTTTCGTTATAACCGACTCTGACAACAAGAAAAAGATGGTCTGCATCTGCCATCAGTCAATACCCGTTGCCGCATTTGTTGACCCCAATATGATGATTTCAATGCCCGAAGGTTTAACTGCCGCCACGGGGATGGATGCATTAACCCACGCCATTGAAGGGTATATCACCAAAAATGCAACTCCGCTTTCTGACATTTTAACCTTAAATGCAATCCGCCTTATAGCCTCGTCATTGAAGGATGCCTCCGAGGGAAACAAAGATGCCTTTTCTTCTATGGCGCTCGGACAATTCATAGCGGGAATGGGCTTTTCCAATGCAGGGCTTGGCATAGTTCACTCAATGTCACACCCAATAAGTGCCTTTTACAAAACACCGCACGGTGTTGCAAACGCCATAATTCTTCCCCACGTTATGGAATTTAACCGTGATGCGGCGGGCGACAAATACCGCCATATCGCAAAGGCTATGGGATGCGAAAATACAGACGCTTTATCGGAAGACGAGGCAAAGGATGCGGCAATCGAGGCTGTAAAAAATCTCTCCGCCGCACTTAAAATCCCAAAAGACCTCCGGGATATTGCCTCGGAAGAAGACATTGACTTTCTTTCCGAAAGTGCCTTTTACGATGCCTGCCGCCCCGGTAACCCGAGAGAGGTTACAATCGATGATATAAAAAAGCTGTATTTATCGCTGATGTAAAAAGTGCTGTGGCAAAGCCACAGCACTTTTTCTTACTTGTTTTCTATTGTAATTTCCTGAGTTGCTCCGTCCCAGCCAACGGTGTATCCAAGGTGCTCGGACACAAATCTTATGGGAATAAAGGTTCTTGAATCCTTGATTTTAGGCGGTACATCAAGGGTGTAGCGAACGGTTTTATATTCACCGCTCACATACTTATACACATAAACAAGGTTGTTCACAATCTGAAGTGTTATAACGTTTACATCCTTCTTAACCACGATTGTTCTTGTGTCTCCCTGCCACTCAATGGTTGCCCCCATTGCTTCAAGAAGTCCTCTTAAGGGAATCATTGTTCTTCCGTTATCAATATAGGGTGCAACATCCAACGTGATTTCCGTCTTTTCATCGTTATGCTCTGCAGTTATTTCTTTTCTGCCTACTGCAAGAACGTATTTTTCAGTGTCCTTTTTATTTGCATTCTCAAAGCTATCCCTTGTTTCGTAAAGAACCAATTCGCCAATTGACGCATGGCCTAAAAAGCTTGAATGAATCTCAAATTTAATGAATCTTGCATCCTCGATAGCGGGAAAATCAAAATGATAGGTCTTTTTTCTATCCATTTCTCCCTGTGTTATTTCAATCATTTCTCCGTTTAAGTCGAAATAATTCTTGCCGTCAACACTGCCGAGAACCGAGAATCTGAATAAAAATCCCGAATCGTCGTTGTTTCTCGGCACATAATCAAAGCCCTTTAAGGAATGCTCTTTTCCCATATCCACGGTTATAATAAAGGTTTTGCCCTTGTCATCGGGATTTGTGTGCCAGATTGTATTATTCTTTCCGTCAAACGCCGAAGCAGCTGTCATATTATCGTCCCAGGAGGAGTTTGCCGTAATAATAAAGCCATCTGTATTCACCTTATAAGGTCTTATTTCCGCCATAACTTCCTCGAAGGCCTCCGCACTTTCGGCAGAATTATATTTTTCGTCCTTACCGCTTAAATTAATCTCTGCACAGGTGCCGTAGCCGCCCTGAGTGGCTGTAGCTTCAAGAATAAATACCTTTGCCTTTATGTTTATTCCGAAGTCCACAGTTCCGTTTGCCGGGCTGTTCATAAAATCTCCGCTTTTTACAAGATATTTTTCGCCGTCAACTGAATCTGCTGCATATACGTTATATGTCAAAAATCTGCCCGTGCCCTGATCCTGACGGGGAGTGTAGGAAAGTCCGCTTACATACTCAGATGCAGGAAGCTCAATCGTAATAAGGAAGGGAGGCTCGTCATGACCTGTTATTTTGGAGCCTTCATTTGTGTAATTTGAATGCCAGTAGGTATCTTTTTCTCCGTCTGTCATCAAGGAAGCGGGAGAAGTTTCTCTTACACTGTTTACACTTACTTTCCATCCGTCTCTTTTAATGGGATTCTTAACATAATAAGGATCATCCTCGGGAGCAAGCGTTGCGCTTCCGCCCTTCATACTTACATAAGAGCCCTTGGGTATTTCCGTAGTGCTTCCGCTTCCCCTTATAAGGTCAAATTCCGCACAGGTGCCGTATGAGTTAACACTTGATGTGATTTCAAATACAATTCCCTTCACCCTATAGCTCTTTCCAAAATCCTTTGTAAAAGGCGTTTTGTCCTGAATGCCTTCACCGGAATCTATAAGATAAGCCGTTTCTCCGTCGATGGATGCATAGAAATTATAGCTTCTTGCAGTTCCGTTTGTGTTGTCAATACGGGGAGTGTAGGTAAATCCCGAAATAACCTCTTCTGCCGGAAGTTCAATATAAATGTAGTAAGGAACCTTATCCTTTTCAACGATAGTAGAGCCTTCAGCTCTGTAGAAGGAATGCCAGTAGGTTTTTGCATCACCGTCAATCATAAAATCAACGCTTGATTCAGGATAAAGGCTTGAAACCCTCACAGTAAACATGGACTTATCAAGATATTCATCTGCCGATACGGGAATCATAAGGCAAAGCATTAACGAGCAAACAAATAATAACGATAATATTTTCTTCATAACAATGCCTCCTTATCTTATAAGCTCTGCCGCTTTTGCGGTAAGCTCGGCTGACACGCCGGATTTTGCCATTGTCCACACATTGCCCTCGTTTGTCACCTTGTATCCGAAGCAATCGGAAAGAAGGCTTGCCGGAACATAGCAAAGTCCGTTTATAACCTTAACAGGATTTGTAAGAACGGCGCTTCTTCCGCCGATAAATACTTCATTTGTGCCTGCTGTTGTGTAAATCCAGGTGGAATTTATCTTCTTTCCGTTCCAGGTTGCATCCTCGTCGGTGGAATTATCGAGGGTATGCGTCTTTACAATCAGCATATCGCTTTCAACATTGCCCCATTCAACCTTTGTTCTTCCGTAGCCCAAAATGTCATTAAGTGCTGCTGCGGGGAAATAGAGCATACCGTTTTCCGTAACGGTAGTATATCTTACATCAGGCTCATAAACCTTCATTTTTCCGCCGTTTGCAACCATTTCGTTTTTGCCTGCAACCATCACGGTGCAATCTGTAAGGTTAAGCTTTTCAGTTTCGGTTAAAGACTTCTGCTCTATTTCTGTATAAAGATAATTAAAACGTCCCATAGGTGCAGTTGAGCCTTCAAGATAGAAGTTAAGCACATCCCCTGCAATATCCACATAGTCAGACCACTTGAATTCCATTTCAATATCTTCCGTCTTTCCGATTATGCTTCTCGGAATTGCAAGCTGCATTACATTATCCTTCACACTGTAATTTGCTTTTCCCGCATCTGTAAGTGTGTATGACTTGTCACCAAACTTTGAAACCTTGCCTTTTTCACCGATATTTACGGCATAGTCATAGCCTTCCCAGCCTGTCTGATAATTTCTGTCGGTGTTTATATAAAGGTTCATAAAGTTTTTGCCTTCCTTTATGGCATCCTTTGTCTTTACCATAAAGTAAATATTTTTTTCATCATAGCTTACCTTGGATGAGGTAATTACGTTGTTTACCTTTGCGGTATAATGAAGCATTTCCTGAGTTTCCACATTCTTGTTGGAATATTCGTCTCTTTCATAGCCGCCCAAATCTGCGATAAAGTCAGGTCCTACGCTATCCCACTGACTTGCATCGCCTGCAATATCAATGGTCTTTGCTCCGCTTGCCAAAGGTGCAGGGCGAACACCCTTGTACTTTCTTATAAAGTCAACCATCAAGTTGTAATAGTCATCGCCCAGGGGTCCCTTTGCAGGCTCGATATCACGGCTTCCCTCATCATCGAAAAGATCGATAAATACGTTTGTTTTTCCGCCAAGCTCTTTAGAACGGCTAACGTGCCATTCGTTCCAGCCTGTTATAAATACAAAGTGGGGATCTTCTGCGAGTGCACGTGAAATCTGCTCCTGCATGAAATAGCCGTGGCGGGTTGCCTCAGGTCTGTAATCTTCGCCGAAAGCTTCAGTATAGCTACGGCCCTTTATATATTCATCGGAAAAGGCTTCTGTTCCCACGCCGCCTGTTTCATAGGATTCATTTATAGCAACGCCGACATTTATAAACTCAGGTCTTCCGTCCTCCTCCATGCCTCGAAGGGGCTGAGGATAGGGGCTTAGCCAATGCCAGTCACCCTCTAAATAGTCCTCGGCACGACGGGCACCGCTTCCTCTTACGGAAAAGAATTTCTTGATATCTGAAGCAAGACCCAAATCTTCGGGATCTTCCTTATCAGCCCTTCCTGTTCCGCCTTCTATTTCGTTGGCAAGAAGCATGGGCTTTCCGTCAAGCATAAACCAGAGGTCAGCATATTCTCCGCTTTCGTAGAAGTTAAGATATGCGGATTTTAACATACGCCATTTTTCCTCGTGGCTTGCGCCCATAGGCATATAGAAGGAAATTTTCGGTGCATCAACGCCCGCTTCCCTTGCATCATGAAACGCCTTGAAGCACATACCCGAAGAGATTACAAAGCTTCTGTCGCCGTTGGTGCAGTCAAAGAATATTGCATCTACGCCTGCATTTGCCAGCATTTCCGCATGACGGCGGAATACCCAGTAATCTTCGCCGTTATAAAAGCCGAAAAGAGGCTCGTTCCAGTAAATTGAACCGGGACTTGAGTTACCGGGAGTAAACCACACCTCATGGTCATAATCCGTCTTTGCTTCGGGATATTTTTTAATAGCTTCCGATGCAATTACCGCACTCTTGTCTCCCTGATGGTTGGGCCAGTAGAAAATACCAACCCGGCGCTCACCCTCTTTGACCGGACCTGCTTCTTCAAAATCGGCAATCTTTCGTCCGAGAGAGTCTGTTGCCACCCATGTATCGGAATAGTTATCGATAATATCTTCATCGGGCACGGGAGTTATAAGCTCTGGAGTATATTCCTCAGAAGACAGAGTGATGCTCTTTATATCAACGTGTCCCTGCATATGGTAGTTCTGCACGATGTAGAGCATTCTCTCGCCCGTGAAGGTTCCTTCAACCGGCATTTTATATGTATTGGTGCCGTTTTTGTTTATAAGCATATAGCCCAAAAACTCACCGTCTTTGGGATTGTCAAGTCTTATTCTGAAAGCCTCACCATTTGTCCAGTCAACGATAACGGTTGTTACCTCCATTGAAATGGACTTAACACCATCCATTTTCACTTTGAAGCCCACATAGCCGCCGTCCTTCCAGCTTTTTATGCTTCCGTCAACAACAGCCACTCCGGTATCCGACTTGTCAGCCACGTCAGATGCACCAAGGGTAATCTCCGCTGCTGAGGCAACCGTAATCATCCCCGAGAGCATAACCAGAGCAAGTAAAATACATAAAAACCTTTTCATATTTGTCCTCCTTTTGCATTTAAGCTCTTTTAGATATAATAACACACATAAAAAACTTAGTCAATGAACAAAATTGCGATTAAATACAGGACAATATTGCTTTTTTTGAAAAACCGTGCTATAATACGCTATATAGCACTTTCTTACTTTGTATTTTTTCTGAAAAAAGCAATTTTGTATTATAAAGGAGAATTATCCCATGCTTTTCCAATCTGCTTACTACGGCACGGATTCCAGCGGTATCCACAACGCCTCAGACGATTTTCTGCACATAAACAATACCGGCTACTATAAGGATATGATTTCAAAAACCTACGGCACAAACCGCCCTAACGGACTTCCCGACTGGCAGATTATTTATGTATTCTCCGGGAAAATGGAGCACCACTTTGCCGACGGTTCCATTTCGCTTCTCACTCCCGGGGACATTATCATATACCCTCCCGGAGCTCTTCAGAGATACCGCTGCGTTGCCGAGCTTACAAGCTATGCCTGGGTGCATTTTACAGGCCATGCATCTTCCGAGCTTGTTGAAACCACAGGCTTTTCTCCCCTTAAAATTTTTCACACTCAGGTAAACAGCACCGCTATCACCTATATACATTCGATGATTGAGGAGATACGCCGTCAAAAGCCCTGCTATGAGCTTAAGGCTGTTTCCATTTTCCTTGATTATATGTCATTCCTTGCAAGGGAAATTAAAAACGAAAGCAAGAAATCCGCAAAATATGCAAAGCTTCTTCCCGCCTTAAGAGAGATAGAAAACAATCCCTTCCCCCATAAGACCAACGAAGAATATGCCGCCCTCTGCGGAATTGACGCCTATTATTTCATTCATCTTTTCAAAGAGGTTACGGGGCTTTCTCCCCTTAAATATGCAACCGACCTTTCAATGAGAAAGGCAGGAAAGTTAATCGGAGAAACCGATATGGATGTGGGAGATATTTCCTCTTCATTGGGATACGATGATCCCTGTTACTTTTCAAGAAAATTCCGCAAGTTTTACGGTCTTACCCCATCGGAATACAGAAAGCGGCAGCGTGATACCGAAAACGCATTTTCTGCAAGAGCTCTTCTTGAAAAATAAACTTCATACAGAAAAAAGTTGCTGTGGCTTTGCCACAGCAACTTTTTACCTTTCTTCTCTGAAATAAGGAAGACCCAGGCTCTGAGGAGGCTGGTTTTCCTTTTTATTCCTCATACTTGTTATGATAAGAACAACAATCGTTACAAGGTACGGAAGGGTTTTTATCATTTCCTTTGTTGCATTTCCGAGGCCCTCAATATACACACTGGCTATGTAGAGTCCTCCGAAAATAACAGATCCCAGAATACCTATATTAGGCTTCCAGAGCGCAAAAATTACAAGAGCAATTGCAAGCCATCCACGGTCTCCGAAGCCACCGTTTGTCCAGGAACCTCCGGTATAGTCCATAATGAAGTAAAGTCCGCCAAGACCTGCTATTGCACCACCTATAACCGTAGCAGCATATTTATATCTTGTAACACTGATACCTGCGGCATCTGCCGTTGCGGGATTTTCACCCACCGCACGAAGATGGAGACCAACTCTGGTTTTCTTCAGGATAAACGCTGATACAAAAGCTATTATAATAGCCACATATACCAAAAATCCGTAGGAAAAGAAAATTTCACCAAACGCTCCAAGGTCGTCCGCAAAGGGAAGCGTCACCTTGAAATAGTCAGCCGTAGTCTTAACGTTAAGGTTTCCGCCTTCGCCGAAAATCTTTGTAAGAGAGCCTCCGAAGAAGTCACCGAAACCTACGCCGAAGGTGGTAAGCGCAAGACCTGTTACATTCTGATTTGCTCTTAATGTAATTGTTAAAAAGCTGTAGATAAGAGCAAGAAGCGCAGAACCTAAAAGAGATGAAAGCAGCGGAATAACTATGCACCAGAAAGCGGCGGGCGTAGTTCCGGAAAGCGCGCAGCTTCTCTCATAAAGGTAAGCACCAAGTACACCGGCACTTCCGCCAACATACATAATTCCGGGGATACCCAAATTAAGGTTACCTGATTTTTCCGTTATAATTTCTCCTGTGGAGCCGAAAAGCAGAGGGATGCCCTGCACGATTGCTTTGTTTATTATTGTAGCAAACATTTTTACGCCTCCTTATGTTTCTGTCGGAAACTGATTTTGTACTGTACGAAAAATTCGCTTCCGATGATGAAGAATATTATTATACCGGTAAGAATATCAGCAATACTCTGATTAAGTCCGCACTGGGTTGCAATTTCTCCCGCACCGCTTTCCATAAAAGCAATAAGGAAGGATACAAGCATCATTACTACGGGGTTGAACTTTGCAAGCCAGGAAACCATAATTGCCGTAAAGCCCATACCGCCAACCGTATCGGTTGCAACGGTATGATGTTCGCCTGCTACAAGCAGGAAACCTGCAACACCGCAAAGACCGCCGGATAGAGCCATTGTACGCATAATAACTTTTTTTACGTTTATGCCTATGTAACGCGCTGTATTTTCGCTTTCTCCAACAACAGAGATTTCATATCCGTGCTTGGAATATTTGAAATAAATATACATTCCTACTGTCAGAAGAAGAACTATTATAATGTTTATAATATAGTCTTTTCCGAAAAGCTTGGGCATCCATCCGCCCTGGATAACACCCATAACCTGGGATCCTGACTTAACCTTAACAGCAATGAATACGGATACAACCTGTGTTGCCACATAGTTCATCATAAGCGTGAAAAGTGTTTCATTTGTCCCGAAATTTGCCTTGAAAAATGCAGGAATTATTCCCCAGATTACGCCGGCTAATATGCTTACTATAAGCATTAAGGGAAGTAAAATCCATAAAGGCATAGTCTGTCCGAAATAGAGCATCATTATTGCTGATACAAGGCATCCCACAAGAGTCTGTCCTTCAGCACCGATGTTCCAGAACTTCATTTTGAATGCAGGTGTTACCGCTAAAGATATACAAAGGAGCATGGCAACGTTCTGACTAAGCTTAAGAATTCTTCTGGTTGTACCGAAGGAACCTTCAAACATTACTCCGAAAACCTTAAGAGGATTCTGCTTTGATAAAAGCACGATAACAGCGGAGCAAACTATTAAAGCAACAATAATACTTGTAAGTCTTACTGCCCATGCCTTAATCATAGGCATATCATCACGCTTTGAAATGTGAAACGCACTTTCGTGATGCTGCTTTACATTACTCATTTCCTTCACCTCCGTTAAGTTTCGTCATAAGAAGGCCCACTTCTTCCTTTGTCGTGGTTCTTGCGTCAACGATTCCGCTTATCTTTCCTCCGCACAGAACCATAATCCTGTCGCAAAGTTCCAAGAGCACGTCAAGGTCTTCACCAACGTATATAACCGCGACGCCCTTTTCCTTCTGCTCATTCAAAAGATTGTATATGGTATATGAAGAGTTTATGTCAAGACCTCTTACGGGATATGCAACCATCAAAACGGTGGGGCTTGATGCAATCTCTCGACCAACCAGAACCTTCTGAACGTTACCGCCGGATAATTTTCTCACCGGCGTGTTGGCATCAGGGGTTGCAACCTCAAGCTGATCTATAATTTTTTCAGCCAGATCTTTTGGAGCCTTTCTTGAAAGGAAAACGCTCTTTCCCTTTTTATAGCTTCTGAGCATTACATTATCTACAATGTCCATATTTCCAACCAGGCCCATACCCAGTCTGTCCTCGGGAACGAAGGAAAGCCTTACTCCCATTTCTCTTATCTGCACAGGAGTTTTATCTCTCAGGTCTTCAACCTCGCCGGTCTTGGGATCATTATATAATATATCTCCGGTTTCCATATGCTGGAGACCTGCTATAGCCTCAAGCAGTTCCCTCTGTCCGCTTCCCGCAATTCCGGCAATACCTAAAATTTCACCTGAATTTGCAGTAAATGAAATATCCTCCAGAAGCTTTACACCTTCACGGCTTTTGCAGTTTATGTTCTTTACCACAAGTCGCTCGGTCGTACCTTCCGGCTCTTTTCTTTCGATATTAAGGCTTACCTTTTTCCCCACCATCATTTCAGTAAGCTCTGTTTCGTTTGTGTCCTTTGTTTCAACAGTTCCTATGTATTCACCCTTACGGAGCACCGCCACACGGTTAGAAATTTCCATAACCTCATTAAGCTTGTGGGTTATAATGATAATTGCCTTACCGTCATCACGCATTTCTCTTAAAACATCAAAAAGTTTCTCTGTTTCCTGGGGCGTAAGAACAGCAGTAGGCTCGTCCAGTATAAGAATGTCAGCGCCACGGAATAAAACTTTTATGATTTCAACAGTCTGTTTTTCGGAAACGGACATTTCATAAATTTTCTTTAAGGGATCCATTCCAAATCCATACTGATTGTTGATTTCATTTATCTTGTCAATATATGCCTTTTTATCAAACTTTCCTGCATCCTCAAGACCTAAAATAATATTTTCCGCCGCATCAAACACTTCAACCAGCTTAAAGTGCTGATGAATCATGCCTATTTTATAGTCAAAGGCATCTTTGGGC
>JAUNRD010000264.1 GCA_030535815.1 Clostridia bacterium | reverse complement strand
GCATGAACGGCGCGCTGGGTATTGCCTTCAAAGGCGGCGCTGTCATGGGTATGTGCGTTGCAGGCCTCGGATGCCTCGGTGTAAGCGCTATTTATTTCATTACAAAAGATGCCGGAGTTTTATTCGGATTCTCTCTCGGAGCTTCTTCAATAGCCCTGTTTGCACGTGTCGGCGGCGGTATCTATACAAAAGCAGCTGATGTAGGTGCTGACCTTGTTGGTAAGGTTGAGGCAGGAATCCCTGAAGATGATCCTCGAAATCCTGCTGTTATAGCTGATAATGTGGGAGATAATGTGGGAGACGTAGCAGGAATGGGAGCAGATCTTTTTGAATCCTACGTAGGATCAATAATATCTGTTATATCTTTGGCTATGCTGGCGCTGGCAAATGCTTCTTCACTTAGGGAAGGATATATCATTTATACATTTGCGCTTGCCTCGGCAGGTATACTTGCTTCGGTTATCAGCACGCTTCTCGTAAAATTTATGAAGAAGGCTGCGCCCCAGACTGCGCTGAATCTGGGAGAGTACGGGGCAATGCTGATTTTCGCAATATCAGCATTTATATTAAGCAAAAATATTTTGGGCACATTCAATCCCGCGATAGTGGTTGCGGCAGGACTTGTGGCTGGCGGTATAATTGGCAAGGTTACGGAGATTTATACATCCTCCGAATACAAAAATGTTAAGAAGATAGCGGAGCAGTCAAGAACAGGCTCGGCAACAAACATTATATCCGGTCTTTCTGTTGGTATGATGAGCACGGCAATTCCTGTGCTGGTTATAGGCGTTGCGATTTTCGTTGCGGATTTCTTTGACCCTGAGATGGGAACTGGGCTTGTTGCTGTCGGAATGCTGGCAACAACAGGAATGACTGTGGCTGTGGATGCATACGGACCGATTGCCGATAATGCCGGAGGTATAGCTGAAATGTCAGGTCTTCCGGAAAATGTTCGTGAGAACACCGACAATCTGGATTCTGTGGGAAATACAACGGCGGCAATCGGTAAGGGATTTGCCATAGGAAGCGCAGCACTTACGGCTATTGCACTTTTCAAATCATATTGTGCGGCATCGGGGCTTTCGGGAATAGATATTTCAAGGCCGAAAACCGTAATAGGACTTCTTATAGGAGCTATGCTTCCGTTTGTTTTCTCCGCACTTACAATTGATGCGGTTTCAAAAGCTGCCAATGCTATGATTGTGGAAGTGAGAAGACAGTTTAAAGAAATTGTGGGAATTTTCGAAGGCACAAATGATCCGGATTATGTAAAATGCGTTGATATAAGCACGGGAGCAGCTCTCAGAAAAATGATTGTTCCGGCCATTTTAGCTGTGGCTGCGCCTTTGGCTGTAGGTCTTCTGCTCGGAGCTGAGGCTCTCGGCGGACTTTTGGCGGGAGCTCTTGCAGGTGGTGTAATGCTTGCAATATTCATGTCCAATTCAGGTGGCGCATGGGATAATGCCAAGAAGTATATTGAAACAGGAGAATACGGAGGAAAGGGCAGCGAAGAACATAAAGCTTCCGTAATAGGAGATACGGTAGGTGACCCGCTGAAGGATACGGCAGGTCCCTCAATAAACATACTTATAAAGCTTATGAGTATTGTAGCGCTGGTGTTTGCTCCGTTGTTTATGTAATTTGAAAAGAGCCGTTTTCGGCTCTTTTTATTTGCTGTATTCCGTGACAAAAAAGATGTGAATATTGTATAATAAATCAAAAAAAAAGATACGGAAAGAAGGAAAAGAATTAAAAAAGTTAATCTGGTTTTCGGTACAAGACCGGAAGCTATAAAAATGTGCCCGCTTGTAAATGAATTAAAGACAAGGGAGAATATAAAAACAGTAGTTTGCGTAACAGGTCAGCACCGTCAGATGCTTGACCAGGTTCTGGAGGCGTTTTCTGTTGTTCCGGATTATGATCTTTCTATAATGAAAGAAAAGCAAACTCTTTTTGACATAACAACTAATATTTTGAACGGCATTAAAAGCGTGCTTGAAGAGGTTAAGCCTGATGTGGTGCTGGTACATGGAGACACATCTACAACGTTTGTGACAGCACTTGCTTGTTTCTATATGCAGATTCCCGTAGGTCATGTTGAAGCGGGATTAAGGACATATAATATTTATTCTCCGTTCCCAGAGGAATTTAACCGTCAGGCGGTTGGTATTGTTGCGAAATACAATTTTTCTCCCACCGAGCTTTCTAAAGAAAATCTTATCAGGGAAGGAAAAAATCCTGAAAGCATTTACATAACAGGAAATACTGCAATTGATGCCTTAAAGACAACAGTAAGAGAAGACTATACACATCCCGAACTTGAATGGGCAAAAGATTCCAGACTTATTACCATTACGGCGCACAGAAGAGAAAACCTCGGCGAGCCGATGCACAATATGTTCCGCGCAATAAGAAGGATAATGGACGAGCATCCTGACGTAAAGGCTATTTACCCCATACATATGAATCCCGTTGTAAGAAAAGCGGCAGAAGAAGAGCTTGGCGGATGTGACAGAATCAGAATAATTGAGCCACTTGAAGTTTTGGACTTTCATAATTTCCTTGCAAGGAGCTATCTTATTCTTACTGACTCCGGCGGAATACAGGAAGAGGCTCCTTCTTTAGGTAAACCGGTTCTTGTTATGAGGGATACAACGGAACGTCCCGAAGGAATTGCTGCAGGTACATTAAAGCTTGTGGGAACGGATGAAGCAGTTATTTATGAGAACTTTAAGGAGCTTCTTGAAAATAAAGAGGTTTATGAAAAAATGAGTAAGGCATCAAATCCCTACGGTGACGGATTTGCATGTAAAAGAATTGCAGATATACTTGAAAAATAAAATACAAAAAATAAGTGCGACATTTTTGATGTTGCATTTATTTTTTTAAAATATGTAAAAAAAGTCTTCCATATTTGAAAAAAATGTAGTATAATAAATAAAAGGGATATTTTTGCGAACGACGACAATTATACAAGGAGGAGTATGGATGGGCGAGTTTTTTTCATCGGTGTGGATGCACATAACGCAATTTTTCGGAATGCTTAAAGTAAATGACGTCATAGATATGCTTATCATAGCTGTTGCTTTTTATTACATAGGAACATATATGATCGAAACAAAGGCGTGGCAATCACTTAAGGTGGTAATGGTAATTATAGTACTGACTCCCATAAGCGCGTTTCTGCAGCTTAATACAGTAAGCTTTTTACTGGAAAGTGTGCTTCAGATTGGTGCCATTGCCGTCATTATTGTGTTTCAGCCTGAGCTCAGAAGCTTCCTTGACAGGCTCGGAAGAGGGACTAAACTTCGTAAAATGCTGAGTCCTGGAATCATTATTGAAAAGGACAGCATAGATTCCATAGTAAGGGCTGTAAAAAATATGTCAGAAGAATCCACAGGAGCACTTATTGTGTTCGAAAAACA
>JAUNRD010000263.1 GCA_030535815.1 Clostridia bacterium | reverse complement strand
TCTTGCGCAAATATATCCCGGGATATGAAAACTGTATGCTGAAAACTTCCGCTTCAACTCTGGGAGTCCGCGAAACCAGACGAATAAAGGGTGAATATCAGGTTTGTGACAGCGATGTGGAAAACGGAAATCATTATGATGATGCAATAGTTCACGATGCCTGGTTTTTAATCGACATACATAATCCCAAAGGCGGAGGTCAGGCAGAGGGGCGCTCCAAAATGGCAAAGCCTTATGATATAAGATACGGTGCGCTTTTGCCCGTCGGAATCAGAAATCTTATATTATCGGGCAGATGTATCTCCGGTACTCACAGAGCTCACGCATCCTACAGAGTTATGGCGATTTGTATGGCGACAGGCGAGGCGGCGGGAATCAGTGCTGCACTCAGCATCAAAGAAAATGTAACGCTTAAAGAGCTTGGGGCAGATAAGGTAAGGGCGGCTTTAACAAAGAAAGGTGTTGTGCTTTAATATGAAAAGAGAAAAAATAAAACAAGAGCATTATGAATTTGCGGTAATTGGCGGGGGAATGTCAGGAATATGTGCCGCTTTAGCTGCGGCAAGGCTTGGAGTTAAAACGGTGCTCATTCATAACAGACCTGTCCTTGGCGGTAATGCGTCAAGTGAAATAAGGATGCATATATGCGGTTCCGATGAAAACGGCCATAAGCCCCACCTTACCGAAGGCGGTATTCTCCACGAAATATTATTGAAAAACAAAAGCAGAAATGACCATTTCAGCTATGCTTTGTGGGATTTGACATTGTATGAAACGGTTAAGGCAGAGCCGAATCTTACGGTATATTTTAACACCTCTATGACCGATTGCATGGTGGAAGACGATAAAATCCTTTCGGTTAGTTGCTTTCAGTCCACGACGGAATACAAAATCGAAATAAGTGCGGATATATTTGCAGATTGCACCGGCAATGCAACTCTTGGCTATTTTGCAGGAGCAGAATACCGTGAGGGAAGCGAAAGCTTTTCCGAGTTTAATGAAAAGCATGCTCCCGAAAAAGCCGACAACAACAGAATGGGTAACACCATTTTGTTTAAGGCATTGAAAAAAGATGAAGCCGTAACATATAATCCCCCTTCTTTTGCGAAAAAACTGACAGAGGAGCAATTGAAATACAGACTACATTCCAAATTTCATACTGTTGATGCATCTTCTGCAAAGGATCCCGATGCATTTACCCGAGCCTCAACGGGAAGCAATACAAATGTTGACTATGGCTACTGGTGGATTGAGCTTATGGGTGAAGGCGACGATTTTGTGGGGCAGTATGAAGATATAAAGGATGACCTTTTATCCTATGTTTACGGTATGTGGGATCACGTAAAAAACGGTGGCGAACATGGTGCGAAAAATTATGAACTTGAATGGGTAGGGATGCTTCCCGGCATGAGGGAGAGCAGACGACTTGTAGGCGATTACTTACTTAATGAGAATGACATATTTGAAAACCGCATTTTCCCCGACAGCGTAGCCTATGGCGGTTGGCCCGTAGACATACACTGTGCCAACGGTCTGTTGGATTTCCACATTTTGCCCAGCGAAGTCTATGCTTTCAAAGGCTCTTATACCATACCCTGGAGATGCTATTATTCCAAAAACATTAAAAATCTGGTTATGGCGGGCAGAAATATCAGCACAACAAGACTTGCTCTCGGCAGTACCCGCATTATGGGAACCTGCTCCGTGGGCGGTCAGGCGGTGGGAACAGCTGTCAGCCTTATGAAAAAATATAATTGTCTGCCCCGTGAGCTTCAACCCTATATCGGGGAGCTTCAGCAGATTATCTTAAAAGATGACGGCTTTATCCCGAGCATAGAAAATGAGGATGAAAAGGATTTGGCTCCCTCGGCAGAACTTTCTGCATCCTCATTTGAAAACGGATTTGAAGCGGAAAATGTTATAAACGGAATAAGCCGTCCTACGGAAACAAAGGAAAATGCGTGGCGTTCATCGGGAATTTCGGAAAATGGGGAATGGCTTAAATTTAATCTTAAGGAGAAAAAGCAGATATCGGAAGTTCAGCTCACCTTCGATTCTGGATTCGCCTATCCCATAAAGATAACTATGTCTGATAACAGAAGAAAACAGCAAAGAATTGGCGTACCCCCGGAGCTTACAAAGGATTTTACGGTTGAATTGATATCGGGCGGAAAGTCTGTTATGTCAAAATCGGTTACGGACAATATCTATCGTATGTGCAGAGTTGAATTTCAGAATGTTATGTGTGATACCGTAAAGATTTGTTTTAACAAAACAAATGGTGCTGCGGAATTCAGAGTTTTTGAAGTAAGACTATATTGATAAGATGTAAAGAAGTGGAATTTCAGCGGAAAATTGAACGGGAGGCCTACGAAATAAGCAAAAGCTATATGGCTCCCTGCCAGAAACTTTCGGACTTTTTTGCTGATACTGAAACGAAGAGCTTCGGCAGCGTCAATCCCACTTATAAACCCGGTGTTGTGCCGTCAGACATAAGAAAAATACTTCCCGGGAGAATATGTGACAACTTAAAAAGCGGCATACTTAATATCGATAAAAAGCTTAAAGGCTTTGCTACGGGTGATGCGCTTTTAACGGCACCTGAGACAAGAAGCTCATCTCCCGTGAGGATTTTAAGGGATGAAACCCTTCAGGCGATAGGTATCGAAGGCTTGTACCCCTCGGGCGAAGGGGCAGGCTATGCCGGAGGTATAATGTCCGCTGCGGCAGACGGTATACGCTGTGCGGTAAAGATAATTGAAAAGTTGAACGGATAAAGAAAAACAGACTTCAATCTGAAGTCTGTTTTTTTCTTGTTTTCGGCGGTTTTATTTCGCTTGGGGAATAGCCGTGAAAATGCTTGAAAGCCTTGGAAAAAGTAACAAAATCGTTGTATCCCACTTTTTCCGCAGTTTCGGCAACACTCAGTCCGTTTTTAAGAAGGTAAACGGCAGTGGTAAGCCTTTTTTTTATTAAATATTCCTGAAGAGTAAGACCTGTTACTTTCTTGAAGCACCGTGATAAATATCTTATGCTGAGGCGCATAAATTTTGCAACCTCATCGCAGTTTATATTCCTTCCAAAATGATGATTTATATACATTATTGCGGCATTTACGTGAAGTGTCTGAAGGTCAGGTTTTTCATCGGCACCAAGACGGAAAATTGCACACAGCTTGTGAAGCACGCTTGCAAGGTAAAAGGCGTGCATATCATCCTTATGGCATATTTCGATTATTTCGTCGAAAATTTCAGACGGGTAGGAAAAAATTCTCGGAAGATGGGAAAACAGGTGGGCAAGGTCCCCGGTAAAATTAATAAAGGCATAATACCAGGGAGCTTTCTTGTCGGGCTCATAGTAAATATATTCGTTTGACTTTACGATAAAGCCTTCACCTGCATTTACTTCCAGCTTTTCGTCATCTATGG
>JAUNRD010000262.1 GCA_030535815.1 Clostridia bacterium | reverse complement strand
TATCAGCGGAAAATAACAAGCCAAAACCGGCTTCTCCCTAAGAAGTACCGCCGAAATCCCGCTCTTTTTTACCTTTTCTTATATTCATTTTCCCTTATGCCTGGATACTTTTCGTCAAGATATTTTTCTCTGTAGGGGTTTACGCCGTCTGACACAGATTCCGGCTTATTTGAAAGAAGCCAGCTTTCCTTTTTGTAGAACTTATTCTTAAAGGTATTTTCAATTCTGCCGGTTTTCTCAAGGGCATCCATGCAGGCACGGATGCATCCCCTTGCACCGCATATTGCAAAATATCCGGTGTGCCCCAATATATAGTTATAGTATTCCATAACCGCATTGGTTTCAGGCTTTCTTCCCCATTTTGCTCCCGCCAGCGAATAGCTTAAAATATAAGCCTCTTCCTCTGTCATATCGGAGTTTCTCACGTCAAACGCCATATTGGGAAATTCCTTTTTAAGGAAGGGTGAGCATTCATTGTTAAGTCCGTGATGCGAAAGGGTACAACGCCCCATCTGAACATCGCCGTACCACACCTTTTTTTCGCCGTAGTCAACTTCGATTCTCTTTTCCTTGTCCTTAAGGGACGGAACGGCATTACCGGGGCACATTTTAACGCAGGCACCGCAATGAAGGCATATATCGCCCGTGTCTAAAATCGGATCGGGCGTAAGTTCGCAATCGGTAAAAATCAGTCCGATTCTTACGCGGGGTCCGAATTTCTTTGTAAGAAACACCTTGGAATAGCCTATTTCACCAAGACCGCAACCTGCCGCAATAAGCCTTACGGAGCAAACCACATCGGCCGGAACCTTTCCTTCTGCCACAGGTTCTCTCGTCACGCCGTTGCCCTCCGGCACCGCAGGATAGTGAAGTGCTGCCTCATAGCCGTTGTCCTCAATAAAGCAGGCAAGTTCATAACTCTTTTTCGGGCGGAAAAGTGAATTTAATTTGTTGTAGGAATAAAACGTATAGTTATGCCAGTGTGTCCCTTCTTCAATGCCTCTGTATGTACCCCTCGGAATTCGCATTGCAATGGCAATAACTGACTTTGCACCGGGAAAATAGGTTTCGGGAGACATAAGCTTTGGTGCATTTTTGAATCGTTCGATGTTTCCGATGGCTATGCAGTCGATGCCAAGCTCCTTTGCCTTTTCCTTAATCATTTCGCTTGTAAGCATATCAGTGGCCTCTCTTTCCGTCCTTTGAAAAGGCACCGCCAAGAACGTTTGCAGAATCGGTATCCCTCACTTTGGATTTACCTTCTTCGTCTATCGCCCAGGCATCACGCTGTCTGAAGGGATTGTCAAAGAGGTTTCCGACAAGTCCAGCTTCCTCCAGATGGCACATACAGGTTCTGTTGCAAAGTGCCGCCACTCTGTCGGGCGCGCCTGCCGACGTAAATCTGTTTGGGATTGCACCGTTTTTGCATATTTTGCATTTTTCGTAGTCAACAACGGCAATTTCCATCTTTTTACCGCAGATTTCGATAGTTTTAGTTTCCGTTTTGCTGATAGCTCCCAGGGGGCAGGAATCCGCACACTTTCTGCACTTGTCGCAAACGCTTCTTTCAAGAAGAGGAGTTGATGGAATTTCAGCATCGGTTATTATCATATGAAATCTTTGGCGTGAGCCGAATTTCTCGGAGAACACCATTCCGCTGTAAGAAAGCTCGCAAAGCCCCGTTGCAACAGCGGCATAGGCAAAGTCGGGAAATACGTTGGGTGCAACCCTTCCCTCGGCAACGGAAACGCCCGTCGGTGCTATCTCTGAAGGATTGGGGAAAACGGGCACAGCTTCATAGCCGTTATCCTCAAGCACATTGGTAAGGTTATAGCAGGCTATTGCCAAAAACTCATCCTCAAGCCAGTTTTTACCGAAAAGTGCATAGTCGCTGAAGTTTGTTCCTTCCTCCACGCCTCGAAGCGATCCTCGGCAGATTCTCTTTCCCAGCATAATTACGGTTTTACCCTCGGGGAAAATGGAAAATGGGTTATGCTCTGCCTCTACACCTTCAAATCTTTCTTTTCCCGCAAAGCCTATTAAATCAATACCTTCCTTTTTAACGGCTTCTTCAATTATTTCTTTAAGTTCCATATAAATTACTCCTTTCGCTTTATAAAAACAGTATATTACCGAAGATGGTTCATTTCAAGCTCAAATAACATAACATATTTTAGAAAAACGAAACTTGCATTTTTACATTTTTCGTGCTACACTTATTTAAAAGCATTCAACAAAGAGGTGTTTTTATTGGATTTATTTGAAAATTCTGCTGTTTTATCCTTTGATATTTTCCCCGTAGAATTCAAGAAAAAAGAAACCGTTTTTGTTCCGGGTCGTAAGTTTCACTCCCTTACATTCAGAAAAAGCGGAAAAATAACCATCACCGAATCGGACAAAACTCTTATTTCCGATGCCGCTTCCGTCACCTATGTCCCGAAGGGCGTGGGCTATCATACCGAGGTTGCAGAATCGGGCAGTATGATTGTTATTCATTTCAATCTGGCAAAGGATGATGTTTCCGATAAAATAAAGGTATTCACGCCGAAAAATCCTGCCATGCTTCTGAATCTCTTTTCCGCCCTTTTAAAAGGCTACAACGCGGGAAATCCCGTGGACTATACCTCTTTCTCGGTTTTTTATGAAATTTTAGCCGCCATAAACCGTGAAGCATCAGTCTCTGTTTCTCCGAGAATGCAGAAGATAAAAGAATATATTGACAAAAGCTTTCAGGATCCAACACTTTCTGTCAGCCTTATTGCGGAAAAATTCGGCATAAGTGAGGTTTATTTAAGGCGGGAGTTTAAGGCTTCTTTTGATATAACGCCTCTTTCCTACATAAATAAAATACGCCTTGAAAACGCAAAGGCGATGCTTAAAACAGGCTATTACTCCGTTGGTACGGTTTCCGAAAACTGCGGATACCTCTCCTTAAGCTATTTTTCCTACGCTTTCCGAAGTGCCGTCGGGCTTTCACCGTCGGAATATATGAAAAATCACCTGTTGTAATTTCCCGGGAAATAATAAAAAGTTGAGTCCCAATTTTAAGACTCAACTTTTTATTATCTGGTTATTTTGTTTTTGCCCGTTTTCTTCGATTTATAGAGATTATCATCAGCCCTGTCAAAAAATGTTTCTATGGTTTCGTCTGCCTGATATCTCGCAATGCCGGAAGAAAAGGTAAGTCTTTTATCCGTAAATTCAAAGCGGTATTCATAAAAGCTTTTCATTGCCGACTTTACGATTTCTTCTGCCTTTTCCAAAGACTTTCCGCAAAGTATAAGGGCAAACTCCTCCCCGCCGAAACGGCAGGCATAGTCGCTTTCGTCGCATACTCCGTTAAGGATTTTTGCAAGAGCTTTCAAAACATCGTCACCCTCGTCATGACCGTATGTATCATTTACGTTTTTAAAGTCGTCAATATCTATCATAACAA
>JAUNRD010000261.1 GCA_030535815.1 Clostridia bacterium | reverse complement strand
GAGTATCGGCATCGGAAATCAGCTTCTATGAAACAGGAAAAGGACATCGTGAAAGAATAGAGGAGAATAAAACCACCTATACACTTATCATAGGCTCGGATGTAATAAAAATGGCAAAAGGCAAGAACAATGAAATTTCGGAAAAGAAAATAGATGTTGCACCTTATATTGTAAACGGTTCCACATTGATTCCTTTAAGAGGACTTCTTGAGGAAATGGGTGCGGAAATCTCCTGGGATGGAGAAAGACAGCTTATTACCGTGAAAAACAATGCACTCACCATTGAACTTCAGATATGGAATAACACGGTCTGGGTAACAAATTCAAAGGTTGACGGCAGAATGATGTATTCTGTTCCGAATCCGCCCGTAATAAGTGACAACCGCACTTTTGTGCCGGTAAGATTTCTTTCGGAGATTCTTGGGTATACCGTATCCTGGGACGGTACTGCACAGACTGTCACCATAAAAAATTAATACTGTGAAAAGACAAAAAAACTAAGAAATCTAATGAAGAGGACAAAAAAACTAAGGAAAAGGCGTTTTTGTTGTGATATACTGTAGCTAATATGATAAAAGGAGTGGGTTAAATGAAAGAATCAGTAAAATTTGCAGCATTGGCAGACTTTCATCAGGCTATGTTTCCCGACAGGGCAGAAAATATGCTTGATCAGTTTATTGAAGCGGCTAAAAAAGAGAAGGTTGATTTCGTTATTGACCTTGGTGACTTTGCATTTCCGCTTCCCGCAAACGATATCCCTGTTGAAAACAGTAAACCTTTAATCGATAAATTCAATTCAGCTTTTGATGTTCCCGTATATCACGTATTGGGAAATCACGAGTGTGATTATTTCACCAAAAAAGAAAGCCTTGAATTTCACGGCTTCGGCACGGAAGGGACCTATTATTCCTTCGACGCAGAGCCTTTCCATTTCGTTGTACTTGATGCTAGCTTTATGAAGCTTCCTGAAGGCTATGTTGCTTATGAAAACAGAAACTATTATAAATGGTCATATGAAAACCCTCCTGTAATTCCTTATATCCCGGACTATGAGCTTGAGTGGCTTCGTGAAGACCTTTCAAAGGCAAAATATCCCACAATACTTTTCTCGCATCAGCGCCTGTCTCCCGGATATTTCAACTCAGGCATCAGAAACCGCGACGAATTTCTTGAAGTTGTAAATTCCGCACCGAACAAAGTTGTTCTTTCTATTAATGGTCACGAACACGTTGACTATGTGGAAAAAATAGACAACATCTGGTATTACAGCCTGATAAGCGGAAGCAATATGTATGCGGGAAGCAAATATTCGCCTACGGTATGCCAGTATTCACAGACTCAGTACGGCATTATAACATTGGATAAAAAAGGTGCTCATGTTAAGAAAACAGAAGGGGAATATATAGGTCCTTCACCGGTTGATATCGGTTATCCCCACGGCGAAAGGTATTTACCTTACGTCACCGAAAAATATCTTGAATTCTGAAAGTGAGGAAGAAAAAATGAAAGAAACGGTTAAATTTGCAGTACTTGCAGACTTTCATCAGGCGATGTTTGCAGACACCGCAGAAGAAAAGCTCGATCAGTTTATCGAAGCGGTAAACAGCGATAAAGAGATAGAATTTGTTGTTGATCTTGGTGACTTTGCATTTCCGCTTCCTGCAAACAATATCCCGATAGAAAACAGCAAGCCTTTAATCGATAAATTCAATTCAGCTTTTAATGTTCCCTTATATCACGTACTGGGAAATCACGAGTGCGATTATTTCACAAAAAAAGAAAGCCTTGAGTTTCACGGCTTTAACACAGAGGAAACCTATTATTCCTTCGATGCAGAGCCTTTCCACTTCGTTGTACTTGATGCAAACTTTATGAAGCTTTCCGAAGGCTATGTTGCATACGAAAACAGAAACTATTATAAATGGTCATATGAAAATCCTCCCGTAATTCCGTATTTACCGGATTATGAGCTTGAGTGGCTTCGTGAAGACCTTGCAAAGGCAAAATATCCTACGATTCTTTTCTCTCACCAGCATCTTGCGGATAAGGTATTCGGCACGGGAATAAGAAACTATGATGAGCTTAAAAAGATAATGGACGAATCTCCGAAGGGCGTTGTTATGTCCATAAACGGTCACGAACATTTAGACTTTGCCCATAAGCTTGACGGAAGATGGTTCTACAGCCTGATAAGCGGAACCAATATGATGATAGGAAGTAAGCACCCCTTAAAGGGAAGATATACTGAAGACTATATGCGTTCACTTCCTTGCATACATATGACACTTCCTTATGCAAAGACGCAATACGGTATTTTTACTGCTGATAAAAACGGTGTTTTCGTAAAGGGAACAGAGGGCGGTTTCGAAGGTCCTGACCTTTATGAGGTTGGCTATCCGGATCCTGAATATTTTGTTCCTTATGTAAAAGAAAGATATTTTGAATTTTAATTTATACGGGCATCTGACGGATGCCCGTATATTTATGCAAAATTTATGAAGAAAATGGGAAAAACTTATGGAAAATGCCGCTTTTATCCCTTGACAAATCAACGCGGAATTGCTATAATAAAGTGATGCATAATGTAAAGTTATCAAAAAACATCAAATATATATCTAAGGAGGAATTGTCTTATGGCAAGAAAAATGAAAACCATGGACGGTAACAACGCTGCCGCTTGGGCGTCTTATGCGTTTACCGACGTAGCCGCAATCTATCCTATTACTCCTTCTTCTGTTATGGCTGAAGTAACAGACGAATGGGCAGTAGAAGAAAGAAAGAACATTTTCGGACAGCCTGTTAAGGTAGTTGAAATGCAGTCCGAAGCAGGTGCAGCAGGTGCTGTACACGGTTCACTCGGAGCAGGTGCTCTCACCACAACTTATACAGCTTCTCAGGGTCTTCTTCTTATGATCCCCAATATGTATAAGATGGCAGGTGAATTACTTCCCTCCGTTATTCACGTAAGCGCAAGATGCGTAGCTTCTCATGCCCTTAACATTTTCGGTGACCATTCCGACGTTATGGCATGCCGTCAGACCGGTTATGCTATGCTTTGTTCCAACAGCCCCCAGGAAGTTATGGACTTAGGTGCTGTTGCTCACCTTGCAGCAATCAAGGGAAGAGTACCCTTCCTTCACTTCTTTGACGGTTTCAGAACTTCTCACGAAATCGACAAGATTGAAGTATGGGATTATGAAGACCTTAAGGAAATGGTTGATATGGACGCTGTTCAGGAATTCAGAAACGGCTCCTTAAACCCCGAGCATCCTGTTTTAAGAGGTTCTGCTCAGAACCCCGACATCTTCTTCCAGAACAGAGAAGCTTGTAACAAATATTATGACAACGTTCCCGCAGTAGTAGAAGAATACCTTGCAAAGGTAAACGCTAAGATCGGCACAAACTACGGTCTTGTTAACTACTATGGTGCTCCCGATGCTGAAAAGGTATTGGTTGCAATGGGTTCTGTTTGCGAAACAATCGAAGAAACAGTTGATTATTT
>JAUNRD010000260.1 GCA_030535815.1 Clostridia bacterium | reverse complement strand
AAACTCATAATTCAAAACTCATAACTCATAACTTATATATGATTACCTACGAATTCCTACAACAATATTGGTGGTTCCTCATCTCGTTATTGGGAGGACTGCTTGTTTTCCTGCTGTTTGTGCAGGGCGGTAATGCACTTATCTTCTTAGTTGGACGGACCGAGGACGAACGCCAGCTTCTTGTCAACTCCACGGGGCGCAAGTGGGAGCTTACGTTCACCACACTCGTCACCTTCGGGGGTGCTTTCTTCGCCTCGTTCCCATTGTTTTATAGCACCAGTTTCGGCGGTGCCTATTGGGTGTGGATTCTGATTCTCATCACCTTTGTGTTTCAGGCCGTGAGCTACGAATTCCAGAGCAAGACGGGTAATTTGCTGGGTGCCAATGTCTTTCGCATGTTTCTGATGCTCAATGGGTTGCTTGCTCCGTTGCTCATCGGTACGGCAGTGGGCACGTTCTTCACCGGTTCGCCTTTCGTGGTGAACAAGGATGCCGTGGCCAACATCGGCGCTCCCGTCATCAGCCGTTGGGCAGGCGAGTGGGGCGGACTGGAAGCCGTGGGCTGTGGCTTCAACCTGTGTTTCGGACACATGGTGATGTTTCTGGCCATCGTGCTCGGTGCCCTCTATGCCATCAACAACATCAGCCATCCTAAGCTTGCCGTCCAGCTCCGCAAGAGCCTGCTTCGCTCGTTCGTGCTCTTCCTCGTGGTGCTGGTGATCGTCTTGGTACAGCTTTTCACCATGGATGGTTTCGCAGTGGATGCACAAGGGGTGGTATCGATGGTGGAATATAAATATTTCTTAAATCTGATTGAGATGCCAGTAGTGCTGGTGATGTTCTTGGCAGGTGCCGTGCTGCTGGTGGTAGGAGTGGTGCTGACACTGCTGAAACCCAAGTTCACGCGTGGCATTTGGCTGACGGGTCCCGGCACGGTGCTGGCAGTGATGAGCTTCTTCATGTTGGCGGGCTACAAC
Organism: Clostridia bacterium; assembly: GCA_030535815.1. GTDB lineage: Bacteria > Bacillota > Clostridia > CAKSNL01 > HGM11501 > HGM11501. The sequence continues at coordinate 2,528 of JAUNRD010000260.1, read as the reverse complement.
GGCACGTCCTACTATCCCTCGAATGCCGACTTGCAGAGTTCGCTCACGCTTCAGAACAGCTGTTCGAGCGAGTTTACCCTGACGTGCATGAGCATCGTGTCGCTCATCATCCCGCTGGTGGTGGCGTATATCGCTTATTTTTGGCGGAAGATGAATATCCGTCCGCTCACGAAGGAAGAGCTCGAAAATACGGAAAGATATTGATTCAACTCGGGTAGGTAAAGGAGTTAAAGGGAGACAGTCGCTTCGCTCGTCCTTTGGACAAGGAGTTAAAGAGCGGATGTTTTTGCATTGCCTTTAACTCCTTTTATCTATCTGGGTGGGTGTATCATAATGCCGGTTTCTAATATTCTATCCGCCGATAAATTAATTCCTATAAGGTATAATAATCTAAAAAATCCGCGTTATCTGCGACATCTGCGGATGAAATGTAGATTTTAGACTTTACCCACTTGAAATTTCAATCTATTCTCTGAAAATATCATCACGCTGGCTATACTCCTTTATGAGAGTTTTAATTTCCTTCAAGGGCCGAAAAAGGCTTTGGAATGGCAGAATGGATAATGGAATTTCTTGATGACCCATGTTCTGCTTGCCTTTAGTCTTATGAACCACCACCAAATAAACTCTTCCCTTATATTTTATCTTGAAGAACAGTTCCTTGATTTCTGCCCATTTATACTCCTTTTTGTATATTATTCTTTTCTCTCCATGTCTTTTCCGTTCTCCATAGGAGAAACCCGTCTTGTTGATGATAAAGAAAGATTCGTCCAAATATTTCTCTCTAGTCCAGACAATGGACAAGAAAAGAAAAAAGCCCCAAAGAATAACCAGTCCCCAATTGGGATAACATATACATGCCAGTACTGCTAAAGAAATTGAATAGAGTAAGCGTGTTATGAACTCTGCTCTATTCTCTATGATGATGCGTTCTGTCGGGTCGTTGTTTCTTTTCACATCCTTATCGGAATGAGGATTCAAGTCAAAAGCGTGGTCAATGTACTTTTTTTCATAGATTGATTATTTTCTAGAATGGATGGATTGATTCTTTTATTTTTAATCGGCCACATTGCAATTTGTGTATTTGGCCATGATTTTATAATAGTCCTGTGCTTCTTTTAAAATATCTCTATCTTTAATTTTTATGTCCAACAACCATAGTAAATCCTCACCTAGCAAAGGATAATTTTTGATTGCTTGCACGCATTCATTGTCAGACAAGATCAACTTTGCCATTCTTTGGTCTTCTTTTAACCATTCGGCGTATTTCCCTTGTTCCTTATATTCATGACTTACGTTATGCAATGCACCCCATTGATAAATCAAGTTGTCGGGATACATGTTGTAAGCTTTTTCAAACATGTCGGCAATGTCTTTTTCATCTAATCCTATAAATCCTTCACAGAAGCAGCTTCCCGCATAAGCTATATAGAATGAAAATTCAGCATCATCCAGCCATTGGGGAGAGTAGGTCCGATAAACATGGTTCAACTCATGAAACCATTCTTCATCTGTTTTCCCTGCATAAGGGAACTTGCGTACTTCCAATACGATATGCCAGTGCACATAAATCAGCTCTATGGTTGAGGCAAGCTGGTCTATGTTGTTTTCTATGTTTTGCTTCAAGATGGTAATAACCGAATCGAATTTCTCGTTCTTGAAGTCTTCAGCTACTATTTCTCGCCAATTCATGTCTGTAGGTTTGAGGATTAATAAAGAATTATGCTTACAAAAGTATCTATTAGGCTTTCTGTCTTTACATAATGATAATGACATGTTACCCTCCTTGTTTGTAGCATGTTGCAAATATAGCTTTTTTCCACAAATATCCGACTCAATATTTTCAGTTTTCAGTAGCTTTGCTTAATTTTGTACAAACAACAATAGCTGTAAACAATGAAATCTAAGGAGCCGATTATTAAATTTATTGCAACACCCGATTACCGAGGGGGTGCTCAAGGCAGAAGTTGAGAAACTAGGTCTTTACTTGAATCTGATGCATAATATTTTGACATGGAAAGAAGATGAAAATGGATTATTGGCTATGGAATTGATTGAACCGTGAAGTGATATCTATGAATGATGAAAGCAGATAAAAAAGCGAAAAAAGAAGGAGGCAACGGGACAATAAAAAGGAAAAATTGGCAGATAAAAGAGCTGAGCGTATCTTGAGAAGTGCGATTGTGGCAGTTGTTTCGATTGTGTGTGTTCTTTTATTACAATAAACAAAAGGCAATGGAGGTGACGGAGATAAGTAGGACGCTTAATATTTACGAATGAAATATTTTTTTTGCCAAAATCTAGATCAGATATTGTAAGAAATGAAATACGTTCAGGCTTATTGATAGGCAGATATTTGTCGTTGTTTGTGGGGAACTTGTAAGTAGATAAAGAGCTGAATGGGTAAAAAGAAAAGGTGCAATCCCCATCCCGGGAACTGCACCTTCGTTTCTTCTGAGATAAACTCTAAATTAAGCTTCAGCTTCAGTAGCTTCTTCTGCAGGAGCAGCAGCTTCTGCTTCAGCAGC
>JAUNRD010000259.1:2623-3548 GCA_030535815.1 Clostridia bacterium | reverse complement strand
CTTAACTATCAGATTAAGACCTATCTGCGCCGTGGATATAAGCTTGGAGGGTTCGATGATTACCACAAAACCAACGTTTTCAAGAAATTCAGCGTTGGCGTTATGAAGCTTGATGTTAAGAACATCAGACCTGGTGATAATACCGATATCCACGTTATTTTCGCTTTTCTCCGATGTCAGAATCTGAATATTCCACATAAATGGAATATTTGTAACCGCAGCTATACCATCTTCTATCCACTTCTTTATATCATCCTGCACAGAATGTCTTCCCAGAATAACAAGAATTTTCTTATGTCTGAGGAGTGCTCTGTTCATAGGATAGAAAGCATAAGGGATAAGATCATAATAGAAGGGATTGTTGAACAGAATGCTTTTTCCTTCAAGTAAATCCATCGCGGAGTGTACATAGTTGTGGTCTATATCTTCACCCTTCTGGTTGAGTGCCTTTATATATGCCGCAAAATTATCATATGTACCGTCTTCGTTCTTCTCTATCTCCCTTATGAATTCTTCATTTGTGACATCCATATAGCTGGTATTGTTAATGCTTGTGTTTTCCCCCAAAAGTTTATCTCCGAAAAGAGTTCTGAGACTTTTGCGAAGTAAAGTATAGTTGACAGTCTTGTAGGCATCTTCGTCCTCGCCAAGAATATCACTTACGTATTCGCTCCTTGTAAGTCCGTCAAGAAAAAAGTACAACTCTCCTACAATGATTATTCCGAAAACGGGATAAAACAACGTAGCAAGCAACTCTGCCTCGTAGTACTTTTTGCTTGTAAGCATCAATACAAATGACAAAATCATCGCTGTATAATAGAAAAACTTAATCCAGCTTCTCGCCTGAACATAGTCCTCTCTTATACACCACTTACTCTTTTCCGGGAAATATTCATAAAAATTCCCTGCAATTTTAGAGTGAAGA
>JAUNRD010000259.1:0-2613 GCA_030535815.1 Clostridia bacterium | reverse complement strand
TGAGCGAGCCGCATTCGGAAATCTCGATGATATAATGAATCTGCTGCAATGTCATGGCTGTTCCACCCATCAGAACCAGTTCGCGAGAGGCAGTGTTGTGGCAGTTCAAAGGATTTTTTCATTATTGCCAGACATATTCTTTTAATAATAAGATATATTCCCAAAATTATGGCATTGGAAATATAAAACATCCAGTATACCAGGTTAAGCGAGCTTATAAAGTTTCTTACCTTTTCGGCTAATTCCATTATATTTTTTTCTGCTTCATCATGGAAAAGGCCGGCAATATACTCAATCAGTCCGGGAATTTTGTTAACCAGTCTTATAAGCAACTCGTTGAGTTCTTTCATCAGGAACATGGCAATAAACGAATAAATAATCGCCACAACAGGCATTAAAAACTGCTTGCTTCGTTCTGTTTTATCAAGATTAACTTTATTGCTTCTGAGACATAAAATTGCAAAAGGAAGAATTGCTAATGTAATTTTAAGTATTGAAATAAGTAACTTAATCATACAATTCCTCCCTTGTAACATTTACGGATTTAATATAATCCACCGGTACAGATACCCAATTTCCTCCCTGGAAAAATTCTATATTCTTACCCACAGAGGTATAGGGGATTTCATAGCTGTATTCACTCATGCTCATAAAATCGTAATCGTAGGGTTCAGTATCCGCAAGATTACTGTAATCCTCATTTTCCAGATATGATGCAAAAAGTTCATTTATATCCTTTATTTTATCGAAAATGATACTTTCATGAAGCTCCAATATTCCCTGCCTTTTATCAAAGCTGTTCTCCTCATAGTTAAGAACGGAAAAGCCTCTCATAACGTTGCAGGCATGGCTTAAATATCTTGAAAATGTTCTGAGGCTGCCCTCTATTTCCTGTAAGGTTTCAGACATTACCTCATTAAATTCTTTAAATTTATCAATAAGCTTTTTTCTCAAAAAAATCAAAAATGCAAAACCGCATACCAAAAACGTGCCTATAGCAATACCGCTGAAACTGAAGGAAAATCCCAGTGAAGGTATATTGTTGAGGTTACTCCACAAAAGCGGAATAAATCCTAAAAGATAGGCAAATGCCGCAATACATCCTATCATCAGGGTCTTTTTCTTGCTCATTCTCTGACCAATAACCTTTTTGATCTCCTTATCGGATTCCTTTAACCTTTCTTTATATCTTTCCGTATCGTAAAGGTGTGTGGTAACCGTGGATATCATTTCAGCCTCTTCGGACTGCAGATGAATGAGCACATCCTCTCTCTGATATTCGTCAAGCTGTAATGCTCTTTCATCATTATTTTTATTCATACGCCGGAAAGCTCCCGTCGCCGCGGTTTTAACCGCACGTCTGGGCTCTCTTAAATAACGCATGAATGTTTTGTTTATTTCGTGATACTGCTCATCCCAATAACCGTATTCGTCTTCAGGACAGTCCCCCGACAGACCCAGACCCTTATACTCGGCATAAAGCTCTTCTGTATCAAAGGTCGAATCCACCTTTACAGGTACGGTTACCGTTCTTTCAAAGCATTCTTCCGCCGTAACATCGTCTATAGGCTCTTTTTCCTTTTCCTTGAGCCTTTCTGATATATCCCTGATTTTCTCAAGCGTCGCCTTAAGTTTAGCGTTGTACTGACGGCACAGTTCCCTGATGTTATCCGAATCAACTTCAACATCAAGCTTATATACCCTGTCAGCCCTGAGAACTTCATTTGGGTAGTCGTTAGTGCTTATAAGAAGCAGTACACTTAAAAAATTAAAATATCTGCTTTCGTTTCTGATTCCTTTTATACAAGGAATATCGTAAATCATATATCTGAATTTTTCAGAATACAAATTATCAACATAAAACCTGGAATAGTCAAATTCCGTATGGCTGCGCCATGCTGTTTCCGCCTCTTCCCTTGCCACGTCCTTTGTTCTTTCCGTTATTGCAAGTACGTGCTGAGGCTTATTGAAGATTTCTCCTCTGAGATCAAATGTCAAAGACAGTTTTTCAAATCTTTTAAGCTTTGCCATATCCGTCTCAACATCTTCAGCCGTAAGAGAAAGCTCTTTAAGCATGGAAAAATATTTCGTTTCATCTGCCATGCTCTCGGCAAATTCTTCCGTTTCAGGGAAGCATACTTCCGGTTTTATCTGCACCGGAGAGCCGCAAAGCCATATTCCCAACTTTGTAAGAGGATTGGAAACAGCCTTTGTAAGCCTGCGGTTTTCACTTTCCCTGTAATTCAGAATATCCTGAAATCCCTTAAATTCAGGAGTAATGCATATATCACCCACATAATCAAAAGGATTTCTTTTATTTACCGAGTCATAGTTCCAGGTAGAGCTGTCATTTACCACAACAGCTCTCCATTCATTTTTACTTCGAATAATATTTTTGAGCTCCGGAAGTGCTTCGTCAACAGTTTCACCGGATGAATCCCATGTACAGAAAGCAAAATCATCGTTTTTGAGGAACGGTTTTAAATACATATAGTATTTGCCGTAGCAATCTTCTTCTATATGCTTATCACATATTAAAACTGTAAACACACTACTCACCGCCTTGCAGCCTTCCGCCCCGGGGCGGAAGGCTGTTTATTTAGTCAAACAAAT
>JAUNRD010000258.1 GCA_030535815.1 Clostridia bacterium | reverse complement strand
GAATATGTGCAGAGGAAAACTCTGCTTTAAATCTAAGGAGGAATATTAAATGAACGGACTTGAAAATTTAAAATCCAAGCTTGCAAACGGCGAAAAAACTTACGGCAGCACTCTGCTCTTCGTAAATTATGCCGGTCTTGCCGCTATCTACAAAAACAGCGGGGCTGATTTTCTCATTATTGATATGGAGCACGGCTCATTCTATCCCGAAGCGGTAGGCGATTTATGCTATGCCATGAGAAAAGAAGACCTTCCCACAATAGCAAGAGTTCAGGACTGTGAATATCATTGCATCTCCAAATGTCTTGATATGGGATGTGACGGTGTGCTGATTCCCCGTACCGAAACTATGGAGCAGGTAGAAACTGCAATTCGCTCTCTGCGTATGCCTCCCATCGGCAAAAAGGGTGTTGGAGGACGTAATCTTCTCCGTGCGGGAGAAAAAATCGGAGAGTTCAACAATAACCGAATGCTGTTTATTCAGATTGAATCGGTTCAGGGCGTGGATTTACTTGACGAAATGCTGACAAAATACGGGGATCAGATTGAGGGAATCCTTGTGGGCCCGTCGGATTTCGGTGTGTCTATGGGAATCGGACTTACGATGAACGAAGAAATGGAAAATCATCTGCGCCGTCTTATTTCTATCTGCAAAAAACACAGTAAGTCCTGCGGTATTATGATGGGAAGCGATGCAGATATAGAAAAGTGGCATGGCGAGGGTATGAATATATTCTGGTGCGGAGCTGAGATAACCATGCTCAGCAAAGAAATCAGACGTACCAAGCAGTTTATTGATAAACTTTGAGGTGACAAGATATGAGAAAAGTCGTAAATCTTACAACTATGGCTCCGGAGCCTTCTTATGAGAGTGCCGTCATTACCGCTTTGCCCGACGTGGAATATATAAGCAAAGCTGTGAAAACGGAGGAAGAAATAGTTGAGCTTTGCTGCGATGCGGAGGTTATCTTTTTTACCGCCACAAAATTTACCCGCAGCTTGCTTGAAAAGCTTCCCCGATTAAAGCTTCTTGTGCGTTACGGTATAGGTTATGACAATGTTGATACACAGGCAGCGAAGGAGCTTGGAATATATGTCTGCAATTCGCCTAAATACGGGGTTACGGATGTTGCCGAGCATACCGTTATGCTGATATTTGCCGCAGCAAAGCGCGCGATTGAAATGAGCGACCGTATAAGTGAAAATAACTGGAGCGGCAGAGGGCTTGGAAAGGCATTCCGCCTTGCGGGAAAAACAATCGGCTTTTTGGGCTTCGGCAATATAGGAAGGGCAGTATGCAAGCGTACCAACGCCTGCGAAATGACACCCATTGTGTATGATCCTTATGTCAGCGACGAGGTTATCGCGGAGTATGGCGCCGTAAGGGTTACTATGGATGAGCTTTTATGCAGTGCCGATATAATAAGCTGTCATCTTCCGCTTAATGATAAAACCTTCCATACTCTCGGCAGAGAGCAGTTTGAAAAGATGAAGAAAACGGCGGTTCTTATAAATACCAGCCGAGGCGGAATAATAAATGAGTCAGAGCTTATCGATGCTCTCGAAGCCGGAGAAATAGCAGGTGCAGGGCTGGATGTATTTGAGGACGAAAGCGGCGGAATGGACAAGCGGCTTGCAAATGTTCCGCTTGCCATTCTGACTCCCCATGTTGCAGGAAATACACCTGAGGCAATGAGTGACCTTCACAGGGAGGTTGCCGATAATGCAGTGCGATATCTTAAGGGAGAGAGACCTGAAAACATTGTAAACGGACTTTAATCAATAAAAAAGAGGATGCGTAAGCAAAACTCCCTAAGAAGCTTTGCTGATGCATCCTCTTTTTACTTAAAAATCGGTTGAATCAAAGGGGCAGTCACCAAGGTCGGGAATATCCAAAGGCACGCCACCAAGCTTTGCGCTTTCGTGGGCTATCAAGCCGGGGATGGTGAAACGTGCTGCAAGCCATGCATTTACATAAGGATGCTTGTTTTTATAAACCGCTTTGCAGAAATCGTCAATTAAAAACTGATGGCTTGCCATATGTCCGTTGATTTTCGGATTTTCCTTGTAGGAATCGGGCAAACTCTCCCATCTTTTTCTATGAATGGGAGAAACATCATTCCATTGCCATAAGTGATTGGCAACCTTTTCCTTAAAGTTTTCTGTATCCTTTGCCTCTGTCATAGCCTCGGGGTTTAAGTAGTCGCTTACTTCCTCAAGATTTACTCCGCCGGGACGCATTGTTGTCATTATATGCTGGGTGTTGGAAAACTGATAGCTTCCTTTCGTTCCGTAAAATCCGGAAACTGAAGAACTTGGCGCCCTATAGCCTATTCTTCTGCACTCGGAAACTCTCGCAATGCCACCGTTTTCAAGCTGCATAAGGGCAATTTCGTTGGAAAATGTATTGTCCCAGTTGTTTTCGCCCTTCGCAAAGGGGGTATTCTCCTCCTTGTCGGAATAGCCCATCGCCGAAACCTTTAGTGCACGGCTTTTTGTGGCGTGAAGAATCATTGCTGTTGAGTGAGTGGGGTAGAAAAAGGGAGGAGAGCCGGCAGCATAATAGCGGTTTTCGATGTACTCTTTGGGAAAATGCGATAAATCGTGGAAATACTGGCTTTCACCGTAAACGTAATTGCCGAAAGAGTTTTCATTGTGCTTTTCCCTGCAAAACATTGATGAAGGATAGTAAATGCAGGTTTCGCCCATCATATAGATGTTACCGGTATCCCTGACCGCATCTGCTATTTTTTTGCAGTCTTCTACGGAAATTGCCATGGGAACGGCAGAATAAACGTGTTTTCCTGCACGAAGTGCTCTTGATGCCAGGTCCCCATGAATGTGACGATCGGTAAATATTGCAACGGCATCAATATCCTTTCGGGAGATGGCATCATCAAAGGAAGGGATTGTTTCAACGTCAAATTCTTTGCTGTAATTTTCAGCCTTATTTTCAATAATGTCGCATACAAAAACCTTTTCTACATAAGGATGCATTTTAAAAAGCGGAACAAAATACCGGGCAAATCCGCCGCATCCGATTACGGCAACCGAAAACTTTTTCTTCATAATATCTCTCCTTAATTGTTTTTTCTTGATTATATAAAATTAATATGCTATAATCAAGGGGAATTACAAAGGGAAAATGTTGAAAAACAAAGGTGATGGATTATGAAAAATTCTGAATTTAATCCGGTGGTAAGATATTTTGAAAAGGTGTCGTGGAATGTTTCCTACGACTCATTTGTATACGCCTACGATTACAGATTGTTTTTTGTAGCATTGGGAAATCTTACTGTGGAGCTTTTTGACAGAACGGAAACTTTAGTTGAAGGTGATGCGATAGTGATACCGCCCGGGACGGCATACAGAATAAAGTGTGATGACTACGGCTTTTCATATTACATTGCTGGATTTGATTTCACTCACGAAAATGCCGAAAGAAAGCCCCATAGCCCTGATGAGTGGGAGAATTTCAAAAAGGAAAATATTTTTTCACATAAGACGATGCCGCCGTTTAATGAGGTTTTCCTCAAGAAAGGCTGTAACGCCCTT
>JAUNRD010000257.1:3170-3556 GCA_030535815.1 Clostridia bacterium | reverse complement strand
AGAAGAAAGCTCATTGCATCAGTTACAACAGCAAAAAAGAAAGAATAACAGAAAAACGGTTCTGATACTGCTTGCGGTATTGGCAGTACTGTTTTTATTTGATATATGGGGAGACTTCTGCGGGAAAAGTGAAGGGGAAATAGTAACCGTTACGGCTGAAGACGGGGAAAGCTTTTCCGATGTGGTGAAGAAAATGGATAAGGAGGGGGTTGTAAAATACTCTTTTCTGTTCAAAAGATATGCGATAAAAAACGGTGCAGATACTTCGCTTAAAGCGGGAAACCACACAATGTATAAGAATATGGGATATAAAAGAGCAGTTGACGAACTCATAAATAACGGCACGGGAAACAACACTGTAACTGTTACAGTGCCTGAGGGCTACG
>JAUNRD010000257.1:0-3160 GCA_030535815.1 Clostridia bacterium | reverse complement strand
ACTGCTTGGTATTCCGAAAGAAAAGTTTCTTAAGGCTGCTGAAAAGGACTATGGGATTAAATATGTAAAGGATGTGCCGAAGCGTGAAGCCCGCACAGAAGGCTATTTGTTCCCCGACACATACGAGTTTTTCCGAACAGTAAAGCCTGAAGATGTTGTGAAAAGGATGCTTGGTAATTTTGAAAACCATTGGACGGATGAATACAGCAAAAGATGCAAAGAGCTTGATATGACGGTGGATGAAGCTGTAACCCTTGCATCCATAATCGAGCGTGAGGCGGGAAGTGTTTCGGAGATGGGGAAGGTGTCATCTGTGTTCCACAACAGAATGGAAATAGGAATGGCACTTCAGTCCTGCGCAACTGTTCAGTATATTCTTCCGGAAAGGAAGGATGTTTTAGATATTGCTGACACAAAAATTGATTCTCCCTATAATACCTATATCTATCCCGGACTTCCGAAGGGACCTATAGCAAATCCGGGTAAGGCGGCGATAGAGGCTGCACTCTATCCCGAGGAGACGGACTATTTCTATTTCAGAGTAAATGAAGATGGGGTAACACTGTTTTCAAAAACTCTTACCGAACATAATTCAAAATAAAAATAACGGGCAGAATTTTCTGCCCGTTATTTTTATCTTTTCATCCATATATTACCGAAGGATTCATAAAACCACCGTATGATATCGCGGACGGATGTGGCATTGAGTGAATAGATAATCCTCTGACCCGCACGCTTATCCGTAATAAGCCCGGAGGCTTTCAATACAGCAAGGTGACGGCTTATTGAGGGTTTGGTTATATCGAATTTTGCGGCAATATCTCCTGCAGACATATCGCGGGAGCCAAGCATTTCCAATATTTTTCTCCTTACAGGGTCTGAAAGTGCTTTGAATATTTCGTCTTCCATAACGGACCTCCTTAAAAGTGGTGATTATGTTAAATATTTAGCTAAAAATCTAAATATCAGATATAGAAAAAATTCCTTAAAAATGAAAGGAATTTGTGTATGTTTTTACCAAAAAACGGCGCTTTTACTCTTGACTTAAGGTTTTAAATTTGATATAATAATATTCCATACTGTAAAGTGGTCAAGTGTGCCCTTACAGTATGATAATAGCACATATTCAGCATAAATGCAAGGATTTTTTTACAAATTTTTTAAGCCTTTTGGCTTGGAAAGGAAGGTCAGTATGGCACAGTTTAACGAATTCGGTGTGAGAGACGAAAAGTTCTTTGCCGACATCTGCGACAGGGTGAAGACTACAGGCGTTACATTGCATCCGGAAAAAATGGGCAAAATTACCAGGCTGAGCTTTTCTAAAATCGATGAGGTTCTTGAAATGCCTAACCTTATTGATGTACAGAAAAAGTCTTACCAGTGGTTTTTAGAGGAGGGACTTAAGGAAGTATTCCGCGATATTTCTCCCATTAAAGACCATAACGGCACACTCATGCTTGAGTTTATCGACTATCATCTTGACGATAAGCCCAAATATTCCATTGAGGAGTGCAGAGAGCGAGACGCTAACTATGCAGCTTTATTAAAGGTAAGAGTAAGACTCATCAATTTGGAATCAGGCGAAATTAAGGAGCAGGACATCTTTATGGGTGACTTCCCCTTGATGACCGATCAGGGTACTTTCATTATCAACGGAGCGGAGAGAGTTATCGTATCTCAGCTTGTTCGTTCTCCCGGTATCTACTTTACCAAGGAGAGAGACAAGAACGGTAAGCCTTTAATCAGCTCTCAGATGATTCCCAACCGCGGTGCATGGCTTGAGTACGAGACCGACTCAAATGACGTTTTCCACGTTCGTATAGACAGAACAAGAAAGCTTCCCGTAACACAGCTTATCAAAGCTCTTGGTGTTGATACAGAGGCTGAAATTATGGAAGTGTTCGGAGAAGACGAAAGACTCAGAAGCACCTTGGAAAAGGATCCTACGGCTAACAAGCGCGAGGCCATGTTTGAAATTTATAAAAAGCTTCGTCCCGGTGAGCCTCCCACAGATGACAGTGCGCAGACTCTCATCAACAACTTATTCTTTGATCCCAAGAGATATGATCTTGCAAAGGTAGGTCGTTATAAATATAATAAGAAGCTTTCCATGATAGGAAGAATAGCAGGACACACTGCTGCCGAGGATATAATCGATCCCGATACAGGTGAAATTATCGTTGAGGCAGGAAAGGTAATTACCAAAGAAGATGCTAAAAACATCGACTATGCAGGTGTAAACATTGTTATGATTTACCCCGGAAGCAAGGCGGTTGAGGCAGGTGCATCTCCCGTTAAGGTATTCTCCAATGACATGGTTCACGCTGAGAAATATCTTTCCTTCGATCCTAAGGAATTCGGAATTACCGAAAAGGTTGTTCGCGCGGTTCTTATGGACATAATCGAAAACAGCGAAAACGAGGAAGCTATAAAGGAAGCATTAGTTTCCCGTCATGACGAGCTTATTCCCAAGCACGTTACAATAGAAGATATCTTTGCATCCATTAACTATGCTGCTAACTTAATAAATGAAATCGGAAGCGTTGACGATATTGACCACTTAGGTAACAGAAGACTTCGTTGCGTAGGTGAACTTTTACAGAACCAGTTCCGTATGGGTCTTGCCAGAATGGAGCGTGGTGTAAGAGAGAGAATGTCCATTCAGGAGCTTGATTCCGCTACACCGCAGAGCCTTGTTAATATCCGTCCCGTTGTTGCTACAATAAAGGAATTCTTCGGTTCATCTCAGCTTTCACAGTTCATGGACCAGAACAACCCTCTTTCCGAGCTTACTCATAAGAGAAGACTTTCTGCCCTTGGTCCCGGCGGTCTTTCAAGAGACAGAGCGGGCTTCCAGGTTCGAGACGTTCATTACACTCACTACGGCAGAATGTGTCCCATTGAGACTCCCGAAGGTCCCAACATCGGTCTTATCAACTCTCTTTCTATTTATGCAAGAGTTAATGAGTACGGTTTCATCGAAGCTCCTTACCGTAAGGTTATAAAGGGCGAAGGTATAATCACAGATGAAATTGAATATATGACTGCTGATACGGAAGACGAATATATCGTGGCACAGGCTAATGAGCCTATCGACGAAAACAATAAGTTTGTTGACAAGAAGGTTGCAGCTCGTTACCGTGATCAGATCATGGAAATC
>JAUNRD010000256.1 GCA_030535815.1 Clostridia bacterium | reverse complement strand
GACAAGATTACCGTAAAAAAACTGATTGGCGTACTTATGGGATTTGCGGGTATTATTGCGATAAATACAAATGCTGGTGGAATTAGTTTTAATATTGGCGATGCACTAATTATTGCAGCGTCTTTTTGCACCGTTTTTTCAAATGTAATTAGTAAAAAGGTATTTCGAACCGTGAAGCCGATTACATCAACAGGAATATCACAACTTTGTGGCGGTGTAGTTTTGCTGATTATAGGTAATCTTTTGGGCGGCAGGATGCACTTTGCGTTCAATGATTCTGCATTTATTATGATTTACATATGTTTTGCATCAATTTTCAGCTATTGCATCTGGTTTTCCGTGGTGAAAAACGGGGAGCTTTCAAAACTATTTATCGTAAAATTTGCAGAACCGGTGTTTGCATGTATATTTGGAGCAATACTTTTGGGAGAAAACATATTTAAAGTTCAATATATTATATCATTTTTGCTCATTACAACGGGAATATATATTTCGAACAAATAAATTATGTCCGGCATTGTAACAAGCAGGGAAGATGTGCACCATCTTCCAATATTTTAGGATAATCCTAAGACCTTAAAAACGGGCGATTCGCGAATAGCCCCTAAAAAAAAAAGCAGAAAAAAAAAGGCAGAAACAAATTTAATTGTTTCTGCCTTTTTAAATTACTGTCCTTATGAGTACACCGCATTTGCGACGGTTTTTTATCTTATAAATTCGTTACTTTTCTTATTGTGGTTGCGCCCTTTTCCAGGGAAACGCTTCCGGTACGGCAGATTTCAAGGATGTTGAAATCACGCATAAGGTTTATAAATTCGTCAATCTTTCCGGTGTCACCGGTAAGGCGGAACATAATGGCATCCCTCGTATAGTTAACGGTTTTTGCGCCAAATGCCTCTGCCGCCGTTAATATATCCTCTCTCGTTTCGGGGTTGTTTTCCATTTTTATCAGCATAAGCTCACAGCTTACGGACTCAGACTTATTGAGTTCGCGGATGGATGTCACATCGGGAAGCTTGTAAAGCTGATTGATGAGCTGATCCTTGTTATCGTCATCCCCGTCGAAAACCACGGTGATACGCGAAAAATCCGCAGATTCCGTTTCACTTACCGTAAGAGCGCTTATATTAAAGCGTCTTCTTCTGAACATACTGGTTACTCTGTTAAGAACACCGAAGCGGTTTCTTACAAGCACCGCAAGAGTATATCTTTCCATAAAATTACTCCTTTTCTGTTATAATATCGGAAACCGAGCCACCGGGAGGAAGCATCGGAAGAACAAATTCGTCCTTATCGACCAGGCAGTCAATAACGAAGGGACCTTCTTCCTCAAAGGCTTTTTCAAGTGCCACTTTAAGCTCCGAAAGATTTCCTGCCCTTTCTCCCTTTGCGCCGAAGGCTTCTGCCACAGCGCAGAAATTGGTTTTTCTTAAAAGCTCTGTTTCCGAATAGTGTTTATCGAAGAACAGAGTCTGCCACTGGCGTACCATACCTAATACTCCGTTATTCATTATAAGAATGACAACGGGCACTTTTTCGCTAACAGCTGTTGCAAGCTCCGTAAGATTCATACCGAAGCTTCCGTCGCCGGTTATCAAAACGCTTCTTTCGCCTGTTCCGACGGATGCACCGATTGCCGCACCTAAACCGAAGCCCATCGTGCCAAGACCTCCGGATGTTAAAAACTTGCGTTCTTTACTGAACTTAAGATACTGTGCCGACCACATCTGATGCTGTCCCACATCTGTTGCTACCGGGGTGTCCTCACTCAAAAACTCTCCCAAAAGACCGATTATATTTTTCGGCGTCATTCCCTCTCTGTTATCAGAATAAGACGCCGCTTTTTCTCTGTTTTTTACTACCGCTTCATTCCACTCGGGACTATGCTTTGTTCTCACCAGGGGAATAAGCTTTTTAAGGGTTTCCTTTATATCGCCCCTCAAGGCGTGCTCTGTCGACAGTATCTTTGACAGTTCCGCACCGTCAATATCTATGTGCACAATTTTTGCATCGGGAGAGAACTTATCTCTTCGTCCGACCACACGCTCTGAAAAGCGGACGCCGAGAGCGATAATCAGATCTGATGCATGCATGGTAAGTGTAGATGCTAAATTGCCGTGCATTCCCTGCATTCCCAAAAAGCGGGGATGATCCGTCGGAATAACCGAAAGCCCCATAAGGGAGCATCCGATGGGCGCGTCAATTTTTTCCGCCAGGGCAAGCATTTCTTCTTTTGCCTTTGATGATAAAAGTCCTCCGCCGAAATAGATAAAGGGCTTTTTCGCTTTATTTATGGTTTTTGCCGCTTCCTTTATTCTTATTTCCTTTGCAGGAAAAGCTTCATAAGGCTCTACGGCTTTTTCTTCCTCATACTCATACATCGCCATCTGAACGTCCTTCGGAACGTCAACCAATACAGGACCCGGTCTTCCGCTTTTTGCAAGGGCAAAGGCTTCTCTTATGGTCTCCGCCAACTCAGAAATATCATCAACAAAATAGTTATGCTTTGTAATGGGAAGGGTGATACCCGTTATATCAATTTCCTGAAAGCTGTCGTTACCTATCTGGCTTGATATTACGTTTCCGGTAATTGCAACCAACGGCACGGAGTCAAGATGTGCCGTGGCAATTCCCGTAACAAGATTTGTTGCACCGGGGCCGCTTGTTGCCATAACAACGCCCACCTTACCCGTGGCTCTCGCATAGCCGTCAGCCGCGTGGGCTGCGCCCTGCTCGTGAGCCGTTAAGATATGACGGATTTCATTCTTATATTTATAAAGCGAATCGTAGACGTTTAATATCTGTCCTCCGGGATAGCCGAAAACGACTTCGCAGTTTTGCTCTATCAGAGTTTTTACAATTATATCGGCACCACTAAGCAGCATACAAACGCCTCCTTTAATCAATAAACATATATATCAACTAATTTTATAACGAAATTGCTTTTTTGTCAAGAGTCGCAGTATATGTCCCGTACAATGGATTTCCAAATAAAAAGGCGCATACCATTTGCTTTGCCTTGCCGCGGGCCCTAAGCGTTGCCTCAGGCAAGTTCGCTCCGCCAATGTTCCCTGTGCTCAACCACAAGACGGACCTTGAGCGTTGCCTCCGGCAAAATCCCCTCCGGGGTTTTGCCTGCGACAAGTTCGCTCCCTGACGACACCTGCACTTAGCCGTACAGCGGACTTGAGTTTCGAAAAACTATCGTTTTTCAAAACCTTCGGAAAAATTCCCTTCTGGCAATTTTTCCTTCGACAAGTTCAAGTCCGTATTATCAATATCCAAATAAAAGAGGTACACACCCTTCGGGTATGCACCTCTTTTATTTGGAGCTGGTGATCGGACTTGAACCGACGATCTATTGATTACGAATCAATTGCTCTACCGACTGAGCCACACCAGCGTACTACAGAATTATATCATAAAAAAACAGTTCAAGTCAATAAAAATTCCTTAATTTTACACTTGTGATTTTTTGTGGAAATTTCAAAGTTTTGTTTGACAACCACCACAATAAGTAGTACAATTATTTTAAAGCAAGTACTACATATTGCAAATCAGGAG
>JAUNRD010000255.1 GCA_030535815.1 Clostridia bacterium | reverse complement strand
AATTAACAAAAAGTAGTCAAAAAACATTGAAATGTCGGAATGTTGGCAGAATTGTAACTGAATGTTGATAGACACGGACTATCAGATGTTGTATTATATAATCAGATACTTTGAAAGGTGGAGAAATAAATGAAATTTGCTAAAAGCTTTTTGGGAATCCTTCTGGCACTTACGTTGATTCCGAATGCGGTATTTGCGGCGGATAAAGCCTACAACGTGGAAGAGAGTGCTTCACTTGGAAATAACGTTTCGATAAGAGACGGCGCAGCTTCTTTCGGAATTGAAGAAAGCGTTTTTACAATAAAAGGCGTTAACCTTACGGGAATAAACTCCGTTTCGGTGGAGGCGCTTTGTGATAAGGTAGGCGGAAACGGCGACCTTATATTAATAAGGCTTGACAGCGAAAAAGGCAAGGTTATCGGAAGAATTGACCTTAATGTAGGGACGGACTTTAATTCCTTTGCCGGAGCCATTGAAAAAACGGAGGGTACGCACGATGTGTATTTTATGAGCCTTCTTTCTGCAAACTCCACAAAAGTTAAGTCTGTTACCTTTAAGGAAGCGGAATATAAGTATGTTTACGAGCCCATACCTTCTGATAAGATAATTGATAAGCACGAGACCACCTGGGCGCTTACTGATTCCCTCGGCAGAAAAATGGCAGACTATGAAGAGGTCGGCGCGCTTAAAGACGGAAAAGATGTAGGTATATTCTACTGGACGTGGCATAAGCTTTCGGGAGAAGCAAATCCTGTAAATAACACGGAATTTATGAAGAGCCATCCCGATGCAAAATATGACTATAATCACCCTTCCTGGCCGAAGGGCAAAGTGGTGCACTACTGGAACGAACCACTTTTCGGTTATTATACCGCTGAGGACTACTGGGTTATGCGCAAGCACGCAATTATGCTTGGAAATGCCGGCGTTGATGTGATGTTTTTCGACTGCACCAACGGAAAAGCAACCTTCAGAGCATCATCTGAGGTGCTTTTTAAAGCACTGCGAGATGCAATGAACGATGGTAATAAGGTACCGAAAATCGGCTATGTAAGTAATTTTGCATCAACAAATCCCGATGCGAAGTATAACATTTTATCCACATATTTCGGAGCCTATCACGACGGAAAATATTCTGACCTCTGGTATATGGTGGACGGAAAGCCTTTGATAATTGCCCATCCCGATCAGCTTAAGGCAGAGGGAGATGTGGAGCTGTCCAAAATTATGGATGAGGTTAAAAATTTCTTTACTTTCCGACTTCCTCAGCCTGACCATACGGAAAAAATCAGAAAGGATAACGAGTGGGGCTGGCTCAGAACCTACGGAAATACACTTTCCAAGGAAAGAGCGGACGGAAGCTTTGAGGTTGCAAATGTGGGTGTTTCTGTTAACCGTTCCTATGAAACAGGAAAAATCGACGCGATGAACACTCCCTATGTTATGGGAAGAGGTTATATGGAAACTCTTGGTGACGATCATAGCGCAGGCGCTCACAAGTACGGATATTTCTTCCGTGAACAGCTTTCTGCAGCACTTTCAAACGATGTGGATTTAATGCTTGTAACAGGCTGGAATGAATGGACGGTTGTCCGCCACATCGAATGGAATACCACGAAAAATGCATTCCCCGATCAGTATGACGATGCGGCAAGCCGCGATATGGAACCCACAAAAGGCGAACTTAAGGACATTTATTATTGTCTTTTAGTTGATGCGGTAAGACGCTTCAAGGGGGCAGAGCCCTTAAAGGCGGCCGGTGCAGAAGCTACTATTGATATCAACGACCTTAATGCATGGAATGGCATTGCTGACGAGTATTTCGGCGACAGAGGTACATACGAAAGAAACAGCATAGGACTTGGAAATACAGCTTACAAAAATGACACCATGCGAAACAACCCTGTTTATATGAAGGTTGCAAGGGATTCTTCCTTTATGTATTTTATGGCGGAAGCTGAAAGCACTCTTAAGGGCGAAGGCGACGAAGGCTTTATGAACCTTTACATAAACTCCGACAGACTTTACTATACCGGCTGGGAAGGCTATGACTATATGCTTTCAAACGGAAAAGTTTATGCACTTGCCTCAGACGGAAGCAAGACGGAAAAGGGAGCATATGAATATAAGGTTATGGATAAAACCATTGTTATAAAGACAGACAGAGCACTTCTTAATCTTTCCGGCGTTCTTAATTTTGAATTCAAGTGGGTTGATAACTGTAAAGCACGCGATATTCTTGATTTCTATGTAAACGGAAATGTTGCACCCATGGGACGCTTTAACTATGTATATAAGGAATCGGGCGACAATGCTCCCACCGCTGATGAAAGAACAGCCCTTAAGGGAAGCACGATTGTTAAGCCAGGGAGCACAAAAATGCTTGTTTCCGGCGGAAAGTCAAACCTTTCCGAGACAAATCCTCTTCTTATGTGCAAGGAAATAGGAGGAACGGCATATATTCCTTATGATGCACTTAATAAGATTTTAGGCTTTGGGCTGACGAAGGTAAGCTACGAATCTTTCTATAATATTTTATTTATCTACACCTCGGACTCTGACGGAAAAACGGTTGAAGAATTTAATTGGGCAGGCACAACTCTCGGTACTAACGAAGTAAGAGTAAACGGAGTATTAAAGCCCCTCACAAATCCCGTAATAGCTGATAACGGTACGGTTTATGTTCCTCTTACATTGCTTTCCGAATGCTTCGGCAAAACCGTAGTAAAAACCGAGGGCGGTCTTTATGTGATTAACGGTGATGTCGCTTCGGCAGACACATATTCAGCATATTTTAACTGAGTGAGGTAAGAACGATGAAAAAAATATTTTCTTTGATATTAATTTCTGCTCTTTTATTTACATCCTTTAATTTTGCTTTTGCAGAAGATGCAAACGTGATAGAAAAAAACGCCTCCTGGACGATTTCTGCAAGTACGGAAATGAATGCGGCGTTTTCCGTTGAAAAGGCTTTTGACGGAAACGAACAAACGCTATGGCACTCTTTATACACCGTGGTTGACGGTGGCGCAGTTCCTTCCGAAATTCCCAGTTCAATAACGGTTGATTTCGGAAAAGAGGAAACAGTTTCGGGCTTTACCTATGTAAGAAGAAAGGACAATCCGTCAGGACTTTTCACAAGCTTTGAGGTGTTTTCATCAAACGACGGAGTAAACTTTGCATCTATTTATAGCGGGAACTTCGATTTCGGCTCCGACAGAAGCGATATGAGCGATAAAACCGCATCATGGGGCAACAGAAAAATGCGTGCTATACGAATTCTCTTTACGGGAAGAGGAGTTGCGACAGCGGCTGAAATAAAGTTTCTTCGTGAGGGAAAGGTGGACGGTAATGCCGCTACAGAAACAGTAACTGAAAAGCCTGCACCGTCAGGCGGCGAAACGAAAATTCTTGAAAAGACCGGTGCCTGGACGATTTCTGCAAGTACTGAAATGAACGCAAATCTTTCTGCAGACAAAGCCTTTGACGGAAATGATGCAACAATCTGGCATTCGCTCTATACCGTAGTTGACGGGGGCGCAGTTCCTTCCGAAATTCCCAGCTCAATAACG
>JAUNRD010000254.1 GCA_030535815.1 Clostridia bacterium | reverse complement strand
TAATAAGACATATTGATGCCTTTTTATCTCTTGACGGAGAGGATAATATCGGAATAGGTTCAGACTTTGACGGCATTGATAAAATGCCGGCGGGAATAGGAGGAACCGCCTCTGTTTATGCACTTTGCGAAAAGCTGGACATGATTTACGGCGGGAGAATAGCAAAAAAGATTGCAGGAGAAAATTTTTTGCGTATTTTAAAAGGAAATTTAATGTAAAATGCTTGCAAAAAAGAAGAAAATATTGTATAATAAATGTTTAGAATAAATATCGGAGGTTATACTATGGAACTCAGCAGAAAATATAAATCAATAAGCCCGTCATCAACATTGATGATAGACTCAAAATATAAGGCCATGAAGGCATCCGGGGAAGACGTTGTCGGCTTCGGTGCAGGCGAGCCCGATTTTGATACCCCCGACCATATCAAGGAAGCTGCTATAAAGGCAATAAATGACGGCGTTACAAAATACACTCCCGCTTCGGGAACGGTGGAGCTTAAAAAGGCAATATGCAAAAAGTTCAAGGAAGAAAACGGCCTTGATTACGATATAACAAACATCGTTGTATCAAACGGCGCAAAGCACTCTCTCTTAAATGCAATCGGTGCTCTTGTAAATCCCGGGGACGAGGTAATCTTTTCCGCTCCTTACTGGGTAAGTTATAAGGAAATGGTTTTAATCCAGGACGGTGTGCCGGTTATAATTCAGACTGATGAGGAAAACGGTTTTAAGTTTACCGCAAAACAGCTTGAGGAAGCCATAACCGATAAGACAAAGGCGATTATCTTAAATACTCCTTCAAACCCCACAGGCATGGTTTATTCCGAAAAGGAGCTTCGCGAAATTGCCGAGGTTATAAAGAAGCACGACCTTTATGTAATATCGGACGAAATATATGAAAAGCTTGTATATGACTTTGAAACACCCATCTCCATTGCGGCTATCGATGAGGATATGAAAAACAGAACCATCATAGTAAACGGTGTATCAAAAACCTTTGCAATGACAGGCTGGAGAATAGGCTATACTGCGGCAAATGCGGAAATTACAAAGATTATGGCAAATGTGCAGAGCCATTATACTTCAAACCCCAACTCAATTGCCCAGGCGGCAACGGTTGCTGCATTGAACGGCCCTATGGACAGCGTTGAAGAAATGAAAAAAGCGTTTAAGGAACGCCGTAACCACATGGTAGAGCGTATGAATAAAATCGAAGGCGTTTCCGCCTTAATGCCCGAAGGTGCCTTCTATGTAATGATGAATATTTCTAAAATCAAGGGCAAGAGCATAGACGGTGTGGTTATAAAAACCTCTGACGATTTTGCAAACCTCTTCCTTGAAAAGAAGCTGGTTGCGGTAGTGCCTTGCTCAGGCTTCGGAAATGATGACTATGTTCGCTGGTCCTATGCCACAAGCATGGAGAACATCGACAAGGGACTTGACAGACTGGCTGAATTTGCATCAGCATTGAAATAAGCCATAGAAAGGAGTTTTCAAATGGACTATATGAAACTTGCCGAGCTTTTATTCGGCGATATTAAAACTACTCCCGAAGATATTTACGCTATGTTTCCCGAAAGAAATCTTCCCGAGGGAGCTATGGTAACAAGAATTGCACCCAGCCCCACAGGATTTGTGCATTTCGGAAATCTTTTCCCCGCCATCACCTGCGAAAGAATGGCGCATCAGTCAAACGGTATTTTCTATCTCCGTATTGAAGACACCGATGCAAAGCGTGAGGTTGAAGGCGCTGTTGAAGTTATCTTAAAGGCATTCAAGACCTTCCGGCTTAACTTTGACGAAGGTGCGACTATCGACGGCGATAACGGCGCATACGGTCCTTACCGTCAGAGACAGAGAGAAAATATCTATAAAACCTTTGCAAAAATGCTTGTTGAAAAGGGAATGGCTTATCCTTGCTTCTGCACAGAAGAGGATCTGGAGGCTACACATAAGGCTCAGGAAGAAGAAAAGAGCAACTTCGGTTACTTCGGTAAATGGGCAAAGTGCCGCGACCTTTCCTTTGACGAGATAAAGGCAAATATTGATGCAGGAAAGAGCTTTGTACTTCGCTTTAAGAGCATGGGCGACTGCAATAATAAGATTAAGTTCAAGGACCTTGTAAAGGGCGATATTGACGTTTCAGAAAACGATATAGACCACGTATTGTTAAAGTCCGACGGAATTCCCACATATCACTTTGCACACGTTGTTGATGACCACTTAATGGGCACAACTCACGTTGTAAGAGGAGACGAGTGGTTATCCACACTTCCTTTCCACCTTCAGCTTTTCAGGGCGCTTGAATGGAAAACTCCCAAGTATCTCCATATCGCACCTCTTATGAAGATGGACGGCGATTCCAAGAGAAAGCTTTCCAAGAGAAAGGACCCCGAAGCAGCGCTTACCTTCTACGCAAAGGAAGGCTATGCGGCTGACGCGGTATATGAATATATTTTAACTCTTCTTAACTCAAGCTTTGAGCAGTGGAGAATGACCAACCCCGACAAGAATGCAAGGGAATATCCCTTCCAGTATAAGAAGATGAGCGTATCAGGTTCGCTCTTTGACATAGTTAAGTTAAACGACGTAAGTAAAAACTATGTTTCCCGTCTTACAGCGGATGAGGTTTATGACTACGTTGCTCAGTGGGCAAAGGAATATGACGAGGACTTCTACAAGCTCTTTACCCGTGACGAAGCCTTTTCAAAGGCAATTCTTGCAATCGGCAGAGGTGGCAAGAAGCCCAGAAAGGACTTCGGTATCTGGAGCGAGGTCAAGGGTTATATGGACTTCTTCTTTGATGAACTCTTCACACCTGATTATACCTATGATGAAAAGCTTAAGAAGGAAGATATCCTTGCTATACTTTCAGAGTATATGAGCGTTTATGATGAAAATGACGATAACTCCGCATGGTTTGAAAAAATCCGTGCACTTTCCGAAAAACACGGCTTCTGCGGAGATATGAAGGCGTACAAGGAAAATCCCGATGCTTATAAGGGTAATGTCGGCGACGTTTCCATGATTCTTCGTATTGCAGTTTGCGGAAGAACAAATTCTCCCGATATGTACTGCATTTTCAACATCCTTGGTAAGGACAAGCTTGAAGAGCGAATCAACAAGGCAATCGCAGCCTTAAATTAAGGAGGCATATGTATGTCAGAAGAATATACAAACTTTATACACGAGTTTATCGATGAGGACCTGGAAAAAGGTCACGTAAGTAAAATACACACCCGTTTTCCTCCTGAGCCCAACGGGTATCTTCATATCGGAAGTGCCAAGGCTATATGGATAAACTCCTCCACAGCCAAAAAGTACGGCGGACTTTTCAACCTTCGTTATGACGATACAAACCCTGCAAGGGAAGACAACGAATATGTTGAGTCCATTGAAGAGGATTTACGCTGGCTTGGTGCTGAGCCCACAGGCGGTATCTTTTATGGCTCCGACTATTTTGATAAGTGCTATGAATATGCCGTAAAGCTTATAAAGGACGGTAAGGCATATGTCTGCGACCTTACTCAGGAAGAAATCTATAATCTTCAGAAGACTTCAGAAATAATGAA
>JAUNRD010000253.1 GCA_030535815.1 Clostridia bacterium | reverse complement strand
TGACAGAAAAGAAGGAGAATGGCTTGTGCTTTCATTACCTGACGGAGAGTGTGTTAATGTAAGCGAAAAGCTTTGCCCGGAAGCAGGCGAGGGAGATATTATAAATATTGAAGTTTTAACTTCCGAAACCCAAGAGCGAAAGGATGCACTTAAAAGCAAACTTGAATTGCTTAAAAAACGCAATATCTGACAAAGATATCCCTTGACATACACAGCGACTTGTGGTAATATGGTATTAAATACCAGATGATGCGGAAGGGAAAGGGGAACATCTATGCCTTTTGTAAAAAACTTTAACAATCAGTCGTTGGGAGAAGAAATAGCCAATGCGGTTTCGCATTGTGTCGGGGTGCTTTTATCTATTGTAGGCACAGTAATTTTAATTGTGATGGCAGCACTCAGAAGCAGTGCCATAGGAGTGGTAAGTGCATCTTTATATGGGGCAAGCCTTATAATTATGTATTGCTTTTCAACCCTTTATCATTCGATAACCAATTTCAAGGCAAAAAAAGTATTCCAGATATTTGACCATTGCTCAATCTATCTTCTTATTGTGGGAACTTACATTCCAATAAGCCTTGTAATGCTTGGTAAGCTTCAGGGAATGCCGGGGCTGGGATGGACGATATTCGGAATAAATTCTGCCTGTATGATTGTCGGAATAGTGCTTAACGCCGTAAACCTTGAAAGATATAAAAAAATCACGCTTGCGCTTGATATCATAATGGGATGGCTTATTATCTTCAGCATCCGCTATGTATGGAATCAGGTTGGGCTCGGAGGCATGGTTTACATGGTAACAGGCGGACTTGCATATACTGTCGGAATACTCTTTTATAAAATGAAAAAGACAAAGTATATGCATTTTGTATGGCATCTTTTCGTGCTTCTCGGAAGTATAATGCATTATTTCTTCGTACTTTTCTACTGCTATCCTGAAATATAAAAATATCGTGTAAATGGTTAATAAAAAAACACCCGTAAGGGTGTTTTTTGTTTTCAATAAGTTGCCTCCGCCTTTGGGCGGCTGCGGCAACTCCCGATTAAAAAATCTTTATTGATTTTTTAATCTCTACTCCATCTTCCGTATATTCCGCAGGGGAGGATGATGGGAGAGTTTTTGACCGGAAGTCCGACTTCGCCTGAGGTGATTACTCCTTTGTACTTTGAACCTACGGTTATGTGCAGTATATTTTCAAGAACGGTGGGAGCCAGCCCGGTGGTGTAGGAATTTATAAGGAAAAAAAGAGGATTATCTGAAAGAACGTTGGAGCAAAGGGCAACAAGGTCGAATAAGTTTTCTTCAAGACTCCACACCTCTTTGCCGGCACCTCTTCCGTAAGAAGGAGGATCCATGATTATGGCATCATATCTGTTTCCGCGTCTTATTTCACGTTCTACAAATTTTCTTACATCGTCTATGATAAATCGCATGGGGCGGTCTGAAAGCCCTGAAAGAGCCACATTTTCCTTGGCCCAGGCAGTCATACCTTTGGAACTGTCCACATGGCAGACGAATGCGCCTGCTGATAAACAGGCGACTGTTGCACCACCGGTGTAGGCAAATAAATTAAGCACGCGGATGGGGCGGTTTGCATTTTTGATTTTATCTATCATATAGTCCCAGTTAACAGCCTGTTCCGGGAAAAGGCCTGTATGCTTAAAGCCCATGGGCTTTACATAAAAGGACAGATTTTTGTAGTTTATCTGCCATTTTTCAGGAAGAGGCTTGAAGTATTCCCATCTTCCGCCACCGGAAGATGAACGTATGTAATGCGCTGTTGCTGTTTTTAAATAGTTTTCCTTTGACTGCTTCGGCCATATAACCTGGGGGTCGGGACGGATGAGGGTGAATTCACCCCAGCGTTCTACCTTTTCTCCGTTATACAAGTCAAGTATTTCGTAATCTTTCCACTCATTTGCTAATCTCATTTGTTAAATCCTTTCCTTTTCAGAGGATAAAAGGCTCTTTAATTTCGATAACCTTATCCTTTAAATAATCAAGCTTTCCGGAATCTGTTGTAAAATCAAACGTAAGACGGAATGCACAAAGTCTTTGCGTTCCTTTTCCGCCTCCGTACTTGAAATCGCCGTAAAGGGGATGACCGATTGATGCCATATGTGCCCTTATCTGATGAGAACGTCCTGTGAAAAGTTCCACTTCAAGAAGGGAGTGCTTTCCGTTGCTTTTCAGAACTGTATATCCTGTTTTTACGGGAAGTGCATCTTTTTTCTCAGTTTTTATAATTTAGGATATGTTTTTTGCTTTATCCTTTAATATATATCCCGTGAGAATATCGGATTTTTTATCGGGAACGCCTAAAACTATACAGCGATAAAACTTCCTGATCTCTCTTTTCTTTATTTTTTCATTTATAATCCTTAAAGCTTCTGCATTTTTTGCTGCGATGATAAGCCCTGAGGTGTTGACATCCAGCCTGTTACAAATAGCAGGAGCAAAGGTTTTTTCCGACATCGGGTCATATTCACCTTTACCTGAAAGATATGCCTTTACGTATTCGGAAACTGCAGCTTCGCCTTTTCTGTCAGGCTGGCTTTTTAATCCTTCCGGCTTATTTATAATTAAAATATCATCGTTTTCAAAAACCACATCAAGGGAGATTGATTCAGAGGAAATTACAGGTTCTTTCTCTGTCGGCTTAAAAAAAGTATCCTCAATAAAAAACGATATAGAATCACCCGGAAGAATAATATAATTTCCGTCCTTTTTCTTCTTGTTAACCTTGATATGTCCGGTTCTGAGAAACTTATATAAAAGCCCCTTTGGAATGTCGGCAACTTTTGAGATGTATTTATCCAGACGTTTGCCTGCATCATTTTCATTTGCAATGAAGTTTTTCATAAAACCCTCCTGAAGCCGCAGGATTTTCCGTGGCTTTGGTCTTTCTGTAATTTTAACATGAAAAAGGGTAAAAAGCAATATAAAAATGCAAAAAACACAGTTGGGGAAACTGTGTTTTTGCTTTAATGAGATATAGGAGAGGAAAATGAAAAACTTGTAAGGTTTTTTTACCTTACAGTTATATATTAACATATATTTGTTAAAGAACTATAGCCTAAATAAGAACAAAATGTTAACTTTATTTTGTGTGATAAATTATTTTTACGTATTGCAAAAGAGAATAAAAAATGGTATAATATTATGATAACTTTTGTGTTGTGGTGACTTATATGATAAAAGTAGAAAAATTAAAAGCTAAATACGGAAGTGAAGACGAAGAAAAAATTGTTATTCACGAACTGGATCTTGAGATTAACAAAGGGGAGTTTGTGGCAATTTTAGGCCATAACGGAAGCGGTAAAAGCACTCTTGCTAAGCATTTTAACGGCATTATGCTGCCGTATTCCGGCAGGGTGACTGTTGATGGTATGGACACTTCCGATGAAGATAAGATATATGATATAAGACAGAAAACCGGAATGGTGTTTCAGAATCCCGACAATCAGATGGTATCTTCCATAGTTGAGGATGACGTGGCTTTTGCGCCGGAAAATCTTGGAGTGCCGAGGGAAGAGATAAGAAAAAGGGTGGATTTTGCCCTTAATGCTGTTGGT